>JAZKJI010000148.1:10397-25303 GCA_040384405.1 Bdellovibrionota bacterium | reverse complement strand
GCCGAATTAATTTTTTAATTACAGAAAGTAAAAAGCCAATGGAATTCTTGTTTCCATTGGCTTTTCTAATTACGGAGATCGGTTCGTTACTGCGACCGCTACAGTATTCTGCTTACAGTCCCGTCCCAGTTGCCGTCGCAGTCGCAGACACAGTCTCCAGTCCCGTTTCCAGTCGCGGTTCTAGTTATTTAGTACTCTTCGTGGATTATCTGCGTACTCCAACAAATACAGACATGGCTCAATATTCTTATCTACCACTTCTTTAATAATCTTAGCTCCGGGATAAAATCCGCCGGCGCTGAATAGTCCTCCTGCAGGATCTAATTCGAAAGTGAACGCTATGATTTTATGTTCCCCGTAGGCCCAGTCAGTAGTGTCGCCACTTGTAATATATAAATCAGAAGACTGTTGAGGTTTGTAACCATTCCATTCGGCCATTTTTTTGGCCATCTTTTCGAAAACGGCTAAGTCAGTACCATTTGGAACTGAGTCATCAGTATGACCCCATGGATACAAAATTAATTTCGAAAATGTGTGGAATGTCAGTAGGGTCGTAATATTTTTGTGGGCCTCTACGTGATTCTTAATCGCTTGTGTTTCGGGTTCGCTGAACGCTGAAGGGCCTTTGTACGTATCGCTGCTGGCATTTGCGCTGGATCCGCCTGTTCCCCAAAGGAAACCGTAGTTACGGTTTAGATCTACTCCGTAATTGTTGTTTGAGTTCAAGCGGCGATTTTTTCTCCAGAATTGATATTTCCCGTTGGCAATGTCGTATTCTAAACCATCTGGGTTAACTGCCGGTACGATATGAATATCGCGGCTATCAACCAAAGTTTTTACTCGTACGTTTCCAGCTGCGTATTGTTCCAAAAGATATCGCGCCCATCGTAATGGCATCTCTACACTTAAATGTTCACGTGCGTGATGTCCACCCATGTAGATGATTCCAGGTTTTGCATCTGCTGTTGCTAAATCGCCAGAAATTCTTACCGCCCAAATTTCGCGGCCTTCAACTGTTTTACCAATCGCTGTTTGGGACATGATTGTTGGGTGTGCGGCTTGAAGACGGTCAAGCTCGGCTTTTAATTCTGTATAGTTATGGAAATCGGCATCTTCCGTTGGAAAATCGCGGACTGATAACAATTCAGATACTTTTGCACTTTGGATTAATAATCCTAATTTCTCGATGGCCGCTTTTTCTTCGGCATTTCCGAAACCAGTTACGTAACCGTCGCCGACTTGCTCGATTGCAATTCCTTCGTTCGCGATCAAACTGCGCTCGAATTTATCGGTCGCTTTGATGGTTAAAACGTAGCGATCGGAATCTGTGATACGGCCTTGCATACTTGGAACAAGTAACAAGCCTGGTATCATGAACGAGAATAATTTTTTGAACTGAAACATATGAAAACCTCCGTGTGTCCCCGGGGAAATTTCTCTATCGGGGACCTTCTAAGCTCACCACTGTCGGCGAATGCTTTCAAGGTTAAGGAAACTAATTGCAACGCATTGTTTTTGAGTCTAAACCTCGTCTATGTCCGTCATTGCTAATCGCCTGGAAAAAAATTTAAAGAAACTTGCACCTTGGGCCAAACGGGCAGGCATCAGCGCATATCGATTATATGACCGCGACATTCCCGAATATCCGGTGATCATTGATATCTATAACGATTTTTATGTCGTTTACGATAAGAGTAACCCTCATATCGAACGAGATCAGGTTCACTTCAAAGAAACTGTCGAGCAGCTCTCTGCTAAATTAAAGGTGCCGGAATCTTAATTATTAAAAAAAGATTTCAGCGGGATAATAAGACCGAGCAATACGTTAAATTAGACTCTAAGAATGATTTTATCGTCGTTCAAGAGGGAAATTTACGGTTTAAAGTGAATCTTTGGGACTATTTGGATACGGGTCTATTCTTGGATCACCGCCCGATTCGTTATCAATTAACGAAGGGAAAACACCAGGGTCGATTGCTCAATCTGTTTTGTTATACGGGTTCAATCAGCGTGGCTGCGGCAAAGGCGGGTATGGAAACCTATAATGTCGACATGTCCCGTACGTACATTGACTGGGCCCAAGAAAATTTTCTGGCTAATGAACTTGATCCGGCCGATCACGAATTCGTACAAGAAGACGCACTTCAATTTTTAGCAAATCCGGGGATGTGTGGCGAATTTGACATGATATTTCTGGATCCACCAACGTTTTCCAACTCTAAACGGATGGAAGGCGACTTCGATGTCGAGCGCGACCAAGTAAAGCTCGTTCAGCAGGCAGCGAAGTTATTAAAAAGCAGCGGTGTGCTCTATTTTTCTAATAACAAAAGAAAATTTCGTTTGGATTCGGCACTTTCAAAAGAATTTAAGATCAAAGATATCTCGGCCGACACGATCCCACAGGACTTTCATGATCAAAAGATCCATCACTGCTTTGAAATCCGCAAATTGTGATTTACAAGGTCTGCAAAAAGGCCTAAAAAATCGGGATGCAAGCTCTTGGTCGTCACATCCTGGTCGAATTCACTGGCTGTTTAGCCGAAGTTCTTAATGACGTAGCCGTTATCGAGAAAAGTATGATCGAAGCCGCTCAAATCGCGGGCGCCACGGTTATTAATACGAACTTTCACCACTTTTCCCCTTGGGGAGTTTCAGGCGTAGTCGTCATCCAAGAAAGCCATCTGACCATTCATACTTGGCCCGAGTATCGTTATGCGGCCGTTGATTTATTTACGTGCGGTGAAACCGTTGACCCTTGGGTTTCTTTCGAACATTTGAAAAAAGTTTTCCAAGCAAATTATTCGGCCATCGAAATGAACCGTGGGTCTCATCATTTAGTTCATAAGGCCGAGATCAAATTTAATCCGTTGCGAATGAACGATTCAAAACCAATCGTCGATCAAAAATATAAAATTGAACGTAATGTTTGGTTTACGGATAAAGACGAAAAGCAAGCGCTGTCATTACGATATAAAGATGTTCTGTTTAATGAAATGACTCCGTATCAACAAGTTCGAGTGTTCGATACTTTCGCGTATGGTAAAATGCTAACGATCAATAATATGATTATGTGTACAGAACGTGATGAATCCCATTATCACGAAATGATCGTCCACCCTACGATGCAGTTGTTAAAAACCGCAAAAAATATTTTAGTTATTGGTGGTGGTGACGGCGGAACAATTCGCGAAGTTTTTAAATATGCTTCGGTCGAAAAAGTCACGATGGTTGAAATTGACGAGGCCGTAATTAGGGCTTCCCGCGAACACTTGCCAAAAATTGCATCGGCATTCGGCAATCCGAAATTAGAACTAATTGTGGGTGACGGAATCGATTTTATCGCTAAGGCGAAAGCTGATTCCTACGATTTAATTATTGTAGATGGTTCTGACCCGGTGGGACCGGCAAAAGGTTTATTCTCGGCAGATTTCTATAAAAACTGTCATAAGGCTTTAAGAAAAGATGGGGCTGTGATCACACAAGGTGAATCCCCAATGTTTCACCAGGAAACCTTTGTTGAGCTTCATCGTTGCCTAGAGGGAATTTTTGGCGAGGCGCGCGTTCACACTATCCTTTTCCACGCGACGACCTATCCAACGGGCATGTGGAGCTTACAGCTAGCAACGAAGAGTGATTTAGATCCTTTGAAAAACTTTGATCAGGAAAAAGCTAAGAAGTTTTGTGACAGCCAGGAATTACATTACTACAACGAAGATTTGCACCGGGCTGTGTTCACGATGCCAACTTTTGTTCGAAAAATGTTGGCTGGTAAGAATTAGTTTTTTCCATTTTCGTAACAGGCTATTAAATCGGCCTAATAATCTACGAAGTCAGTCTAGTAATCCATTCCTAATCCGGCAGAAATAAAATTCGTTGTCATATCTAATTCTGAATTCGCGGATTGAATTCGGCGGTACTCAACTGAAAGCCAAACGTTTGCGATTCCGTATTGGTTATCCATTTTATAAGAAAATTCCCTGTCTAAAGCGGTGATATTAAACATTCCACCTGCTGCTGCATAAACTGCAGGAGTACCAAGGTAAGTTGTTTTATTATCATCCCGGCGTTCGATCAGAATATAATATGTTCCACCGCCAGAAGCGTAAGGTACGAACCATTGCCGCCGTAAGAAATCCAATTTGTAAACGGCCCCCAGGCTGAACGGAAGAGCGTAGAATGTGTATTTTTCGATGGGAACTTTTGTGTTTGAAGAGTCAGAAAATCGTCCATTTCCTTGAACGGTGAAAAAGCCAACTCCGCCCACTAATCCTAATTTTCCGTACTTAAGAAACGGCTGCCATTCGTAATCAACGTTTAACATCATGATCGAATTATTCGGATAAATATCACTGAATTCGTAAACCACGCCATCTTTTGATTCAGCCGTGATTTCCGGAGCAGTAATTTGTCCAATTCGAACATTTAATGTCTGATCGCTCTTAGTTGCTTTTTGAACTCGATAGAAAAAAGCACCGTGCTTATCGACTTTGTACAGTCCCTCTTTTTTCAAACCGTCTTTGTCATAAATTTCACGAGGTCCGGGCTTTTTTCGGGGAACGACATTTGGACCGTTCGCCACGTTCTTTTTTCTGCGAGCAGTGGTTTGAACTGGTTCAGCCGGTTGCTCGGTAACAGGTACGTCAGTAATGACAGTTGAGTTCTCCGGAGGTGCAGCAGTAACTGGTACATCGCCAGATTCGGACTCTAAATTAAATTCATCCTCGATAGGTATTTCAGTATTGGTGGTTGCAGTGCCAGCGCGGTTCATTTGGATTTCTTGAGCTTCCGCTTTTTTGCCATTGAAACTTAAGAGAGTTGCTACCAAGAAAAATGGGAGGAATTTATATTTTTTGCGACGTAAAATGAAAATGCCCGCAATTGAAAATAGCCCAGCAAAAATAATTAACAATAAATTAGCGCCGAATTTCACACTAAGTTCTGCCAACCAGACTAGTGGCCATAAAACTAACCGTGTTGCGGTCTTTAGTACTTCATTGTGCGAAATGAAATCTGCAAGTGGCGGGCTAAGACGATAATACGCTTTTACCATGGCGCGGCCCAAAGCCGAATGAGCCATGAATTCATTTCGGAAAACTCTTAGGGTCTCTACATGTTGATCCATATCGCTGCCGTAAGCGGCCGTTGCGATAAAACATTTTTTATCTGATAGAATTCCAACGACTTCACTGGGTCGAAGGCAAATATTATCGTCGGGATAAAGTACCAAGCTACTTACGTCGATGAATTGATAAATATTTCCGGTGTTATCCCGATTTCCAACGGTTATGCAATAAAGCGAATCGTTAGTTAAGCCAGATACAAATTGGCTTTCCAAGCTACCACCCGTAATGGTTAAAGAATCTCTTCGCGATGAACTCTTAAGTGCAGCTCTGCCTGCGGCCGCCGATGCCGCAGTCTCGGAAAACAATGTCAGTCCTTCAAATTTTACTACGTCGGCAATGGCAGGATAATTCGTCGGAATCTTGAAATCAGTAATATATATTTTTTCGTCACCTTCTTGGGCACTGAAAAAACAAACTCCCTCGTCTACCGCAGCAACGCTGCTGCAATCAGCTACGTAATCATCGCCAGCGGTAATATTAACGCTCATTACTACATTCAGATCGAGAGCCGAAGTTGCCGAACAATCAGAGCTCTCGACGATCTTTAATGTTTTCGATCCCCGTTGAACAGTCGTGCAAGCAGCACCTAAAACAAAAGAACACATTGATGACCAAGGAACCGTTATAGTCGCAGTCGATCCTGAAATCACGCCAGTGCTGATTCCATTTGAACCTTCACATAACCTGACGGCGGTGGGAAGAGTGGTCCCGGACAATGTCAAATTTACGACAAAGTTAGTTGTAGGCATTACGGAAGTTTCATTACAAGGTACGAATGGAAAGGCAGCGGTTGCCGCAATTGATTGGCAGGTATTGCAAGTTCCCGTCGAGCATCCATAACTGCTTGCGGATTCACCGTTGAAATAGGCCATTCCAGCATAAATTGTGTAAGGTGAAGCTGAACCAGAAACCGGTTTTGAAATTCCGCTGACCGATGTCAGTGCTAGGGTGGCTTGAGCTGATGTTCCACCCAACAACATCAGCCCTAAAAAAATAGAGGCGAAATTAAAGATTACAGATCGGCTTTTTAGACGCTGGTTACTTTGATGTTTTATCACTCTTTAATGAGATCATACGGGTGCGGGGATGTCAAAAATCAGTTCTGCGATCTGAATTCCATTTAAAGCAGCACCTTTTTTGAGGTTATCCGCCACAACCCACATCAACCACAGGTATTCGTCCTCGGGATCGCGGTGAATTCGGCCAACAAACACTGGGTCTTCGCCAGATGCTTGTCTTGCCAATGGGTAAACTGATTTTGATGGATCATCTTGAACGACAATTCCTTTAAACTTAGTTAAAGCTTCCGTAACTTGGGATTTCGTAACTTTTTTCTCCAAAGTCATCCACACGGCTTCTGAGTGCGCATTGAGTGCGGGGATTCGAACGGTAAATGCAGAAACTCTTAAATCTTTTTTACCTAGAATCTTTTTCGTTTCGCTTTGAATTTTTACTTCTTCGCTGCAAAAGCCTTCCGGATTAAAGGATCCAATCTGAGGAATGGCATTAAAAAGAATTGGGTGAGGAAAAGTTTGGCTTGTCGGATTTTTATTTTCAAAATCTTTTGTTTGGGAAATTAATTCGTCATGGCCTTGAATTCCGGCACCACTGACGGCTTGGTAAGATGCTACGCGAATTTCTGTTACACCAAATGCATCCATTAACGGTTTTGCAGCTACGACCAATTGAATTGTCGAACAATTTGGATTTGCAATAATTTGGGGTTTATTTGCGCGCGCAACTAGGCGGCCGTTTACTTCTGGTACTACTAAATGCATTTCAGGATTCATTCGGAAGGCAGCAGAGTTATCCACCGCGAAAGCCCCATCTGCCACGGCTTTTGGAGCCCATTCCTTACTGATATCATCACCAGAAGAAAAGAAAACTAAATCTAAGCCTTTGAAACATCCGGGCTTTAAAACTTGAATGTCCCACTCTTGGGATTGAACCGTAATTTTTTTTCCTAAGGAATTTTCACTGGCGAACGGACGTAATTCACCTAACGGAAAATTTCTTTCTTGGAGCAATTTCATGAAGGCTTGGCCTACCATTCCGGTAGCGCCGACTATTCCGATATTAAAAGGCCCGGATCTCATTTTTTCAGATCCTCTTCTTCGTCTTCTTCTTCCATGATCAGTTCTGGCTCGTTGGTAGATTCAGGCGAATAGACGGTAGGTTTTAATTTTCGAACGTTTCTTCCTAAACGGAAGACTCCGAAAACTGCACCCAAAGTTGCGTACGACATGAAAAGTACGAAGAGCATTACTTCTGGGCGTAATGCTACGACGCTGAGAACTCCGACCCCTAATGCTAGATATCTAAATGGTAGGCGTTGTTTAAGATCCAGATCTTTAAAGCTGCGATAACGGAAAGTACTTACCATTACTACGGCAAGAAGGATCGTCATCAAAAGTAACAATAAACTTCCATTTGCTTCCCAACCTAAATCAGTAAACGCAAGAACAGAAGAAGCGACGATACCGCCGGCCATTGGAATCGGAAGACCTTGGAAATAGGCTTTTTCAACGACACCGGCTTGAACGTTAAAACGAGCTAAACGTAATACTCCGCACGCAACAAATAGGAAACACGCGATCCAGCCAAGGCGGCCGAATGGTTGAAGTGCCCAAAGATATAAAATCAAAGCCGGTGCAACCCCGAAGCTGACGGCATCACATAGTGAATCGTATTCGGCACCAAACTTACTACTTGATCTAGTTAGGCGTGCAAGTCTGCCATCCAATTGGTCAAATACCGCGGCGGCAACGATTGCGTAAGACGCCAGTAAAAAATTTCCTTGAATGGATTGGATGATCGCAAAAAATCCCGACATCAAATTAAATGATGTTACCAAATTTGGAAGTACATAAATGTACATGGAAAGTTTGCTTGCTCGGATTTCTTCGGGAGTTTCTGATGCTGAGAGAAAATCTGTTTTGTCCATGTCTTGGTTCTACCCAAGAACGGGATAAAAACCAAAGAAATAAAAGAGGAAGTGAAGGCCAATCGCGCTGATAACGGGAAGGGTGAAGTTATCATCCATTCTTCCAATGGGAATTAGCTCTGATAAAGCAGCGATTAAGCCCGCAATTAAACTAAAAGCCAAAGTGCGATAGATGTCTAACTCCATTGCCACCAGAAAAAACCAACATAACAGAAAACAAATAAAAAATGCGGCTAGAAAACCTTGTAAGGTCTTGTGCCCAAATATTTTATCTTTTCCATATTTAATCCCAATGGCACTGGCAACCGGATCAGCGAAAGCTAAAAATAATAGAGTGAGTGAAACCACTGGCGGGCGAAACGCAAAAATCACAATCAAAACACCAGTAAGTAGATAGGTCGTTCCAGCTAATTTGTGTTTCTCTGACTCGCGCATGATGGGGCCAAACCAATTTGTCAGACGCGTATTTAAAGCGGGGCGTGATAAGCGCATGTAATCTAAAGGAACAAATAGAAGCCAAGCCAAGATAATGCAAACTTTTGAAACAAGGGGGGGTGAAATACGGTAGACCATAAACATCATGGCAACAGCCACGATATGCCAAATCTTACGCGTCCAATGAAGGTCAGATCTCTTCTTAAGGCCCATGCTCTGCATCAATGCCCCTCCCGGGCTACGTGGAGTTCCTGCAAGGGGAACTATCACAAATTCACGACTTAACAAAGGATCAACCTAAAGTTGGCCCAGATGCACCTAAAAATGTAGTTTTGGTTATGACGGGCTGCTTAAAAATACTGACTTTGTTGAGTGTCGGAAGCGATGGTGCAATTTCGAAAAAAGCCCCACTCCGAAAAGGAAGTAGGGCCTTATTATTTCAATTAACTATCGAAATTTTAAGCTGCGAATTTTTCGATTAAGCTGCTCAACTGAGGAATATGCTTCGGATCTAAACTAGTATCATCATTACCACTTGGTTTAAATTTGATGAACTGCTCGTCTGATCGGAAAAGCCTTTTATTGCTTAACGTGCTTTTTAGCATTTCAACGCCTTTCCGTTCTTCTTGGGGCTGAGTCACTTTTTGACTAAATGCCCATTGCGGAGCCACGATGGCAAAGGCCGTCCCTTTATCCGTCGTCGAAGTAGCGTCGAATACGCGCGTACCGCTGGTGCCTTCCCATACTCGGGCGAAATATCCCATATGACTGCGAGGTAATGGGATCATTGCACCATTTGCGCTGACAGATCCTGCACCCAAGGCTTTGCCAAGATCGGCGGCGGCTTCGCGAATGCCCGAGTTATTTTCAGAACCGACGCGGTTAATTACTACCACGGGAATAGATCCGGCTATGGCTTTTACTTCGTTGGCTGCAAACTTACCGTCGGCGATAATAACTTTAGGGGCTCCACTTTTTAGAATCGCTTCAAAAATCTTTTGACGATATTGAGTGGTTTGTCCAAGGACCGTATTCCATTCTTGATCAGTTGCTCCGTCCATTCCGAAGGGGACAGTTTTAATAACTAGATACTGATCGTTGATGCCCATGTCTTTCATCAATCCATTTAGGTACTGGCCCCGAGTTCCAGTTAACGCCCTTGAAGTAAGAATATCGTCCACTCCATCGGGATCTGCCAAGATAACTACTTTTGGATTATTGAATGTTCCGCGGTAGTGACCAAAATCGCCAACGTCTGTAGGATGGGTCTTAATATTGTAAGCTGCGATGCCTGCGGATTTAGGATCCATCCCCGACTTTGGTTTTCCGATCACGGCTAAATCCAGGTTTGTTTTCATTACGCGGGCCATTTCCTCACCCGGACCGCGATCAAAAACATTTCGTGTTTCGATCGTGCGCGGACGAGCGGTAAATAATTCTGATGGGGAAATACCAGCGGGTTGAACGGCTTTGGTCGCCGCGTCGATGGCGCGATTATCAAACATTGCTTTATCCCGTGTACCGATAACTATGACATTCGGTTTTCCCGACATACGAGACGCCGATGAAACAGAAACCATGCGATTTTTCGGAGTACCAAAATCATAGTATGCAGGCCCGATATCCGAGCGTCCATACTTGTAAGATTGACCGGCTGCAAATTGATTGGTCATGCCCGAGTCTGCATCAATTCTCCAACCAGCGCGCACGTAAGGTTGCAGTTGAGTTAGAGAAGAAGCGATTTTATCCGAAGCCGCCTGCGGAGTCATCAAGCTCAGTGAAGTGGGATGCGGAAACTCTGCAATCAACACGTCATTGTTTACCTGTGATCCATCCGAAAGTTTAAGACCTTTAAGGGAAAGAGTTTTCTGTCCTCCGATAGAAATTTTGTTAAGGTCGTATCCATTGATTTGTGCCGGATGGACGATTCCAGCGTTGCCGGCACCCTCATCAATGATGGCCAGATCGGCGTAAACTTTTTCGATATTTTTAGACAAAGCGTCTTGGGCCGCCTTTTGATCTTCGGGTTTAGAATAGTCCAATCGACGTCCTGCTAGTTTTTGGTAAATGTCTTTACCTTGGCGATCTAAGATGACGGCAAATTCTTTATTGCTGCCTGCGGACTCAAGACTAAATACGGGAACTTTAACTTTCTTTGCTTGCAAATCAGCTTCACTATACCGGGCACCGACTTCGCCGCCACGAGCAGCAATAAAAGTACCGATAGAGTCTTGAGCCGATCCGCCGAAAAGCACGATCATCTTTAGCGAATCCCGGTTGTTTCGGATAATCCAATCGATAAGACCGTTTCTCCATTTAACCATCGGACTATTTTGGTCTTGGGCCATCATCCAAATGCTGTTATCAACCACGGTTGCTAAACTAACTTTTTTCTTTCCCTGTTCTTCGGAAATAATCGGAGTTTGGAAAGCCGCGTACTGTCCTCTGATGGTGTAGGCAAAAGCATTCATGAAGGCAGCACCATTATTTACACCAAAGTAAGCAGCTAGATCTTGAGCACGTCCACCAAATCCTGCCGTCGCCGTACGTCCTGCCGCTTCGGCGATATGGGTACCGTCTTGCCCGATGAAAAGAATTTTTACCGAATTAGGTTGTTGAATCATCCGCCAAAGAGTTGGTCCGAACGCAGGTCGAAATTTTTGAGACCCGGCAATCTCTTTTGATATGCCTGGCATATCCGGTTGAGTTGCTACTAAATCGATCAATTCTTTCCCCATGCGGTCATCCGGTGAAGGCCCGGGGTCGTAAGCCCAAGGAGTATTAACATCAATACTTGCTACATTTCGTTGCGTTGTCGATTTCGCTGCCTCATTTTTTGCTGAGTGATTGCAGCCAAACCATCCTAGGGAAACTGTCAGTGTGGTGACGATCAAGACCATCTTTTTCATATGACTCCTTCAATTTGAAAAGTTATTTATAAGCACTTCAAGTCTACAAGTGGATTTTCGACTATGTAAAGTAACAGTTGTTGATATTTAGACATCTTGATTCAACCCTAACCATGTTCAACTTTAGCTAATTTTCTGTATAGCGCAACGTGCATAACCCTGGGTAATAGTGTGGTCCTGCCCGACTTGAGCAGATTCAATAATGTAATGCTGCTCGATCCAGCGCTTGTTTTCGCAGCTTTTATTAGTTTCTGAGTTCAAGTGAACTAAGGTCTCAGTTTACAAACATTATAAATACTACTGAGGTTTTTGAAAGTTTTAGAAGAAGTATTCCCTTTAAAAACTATTTTAAAGAAACAATTTCAATAGTTTGGGAAACGGTCAAACCCTTAGGGTTTTTATAATTGATGGCGATGTGATTCTTTCCAGGAGACAGGAAAATCAGATCAGTTTTGAATTTGTTTTTCTTTAATTTGAAGTACGTTACAGAACTTCCGTTTGTCATGTTTTTAATTTCAAGATTTCTGTCTTTCACTGTTTCATCACAATTCGAACCTTCGATGCTTACGTGATTAAAACGGGTAGCGTGGGAAGCTTTCATTTTTTCTTTGCAGAATAAATTAGCCTTTAAGATTTCGTCTTCCAATGTTCCCGCAGGATAGCGAGTAGCAACTGCTTCCGGAAAATGAAGTAGTGCAGTGTTCGCAACTGTTTCAGAAACTTTTTCTTTTACTTCCGTGGTGATCTCTGAAAAACGTGACGGCGCATTCATCATGGTAACGATGACGGCAATCAGTACAGATATTCCTAGAATTTGGTTAAGTTTGCGATCTGACATCCAGTATTTTCATCGGGAAAATACTGGTCTAAGTTAAGAGCCAAAACGATACGTCTCAGATTAGGATTATTGTTTTTCGATGCTAATGGCGAACTTCTTCACGCCCGCGCCTTTGACTAAGTCCAGAACGTGCACAACGCTTCCGTGGGGAACATCTTTATCCGCAGAAATAATTGCCTGGATCTCTGGATTTTTCTGAAATTCCTCTGTGGCCTTTGGCGCGATCGCACTTTCGTCCACGAATTGGCCGTTCAAATTGATACGTCCATCCGCAGTCAATGAAACATTTAATTTAGTCGGAACAGTTTGATCGCCATTCGCAGCTTTCGGTAAATTCACGTTGATTGACGGCTTCATGAACATTGGAGCGGTCACCATGAAAATAATCAGAACCACTAGAATAATATCTACCAGCGGGATTACGTTAATTTCGGCGATTTCGCCTTTGTCTCCGTCTGTCCAACTTGCCATCTTAGTAACCTTTTTTCTTTGCGTAAGCCATTCCGAACTCTTTAACGCTCTCTAAGTTTTGTAGGATCGAGCGAACTTTTTTACTATACGAGTTGTAGGCAACAACTGCTGGAATCGCCACGAAAAGTCCCGCTGCCGTTGCGACTAGTGCTAACGAAATCCCGGCCATTACCGTTTGTTGGCCCGCTTCAGTTGCCTGAGCTAAATCGTTAAACGCTTTCATGATACCAAGAACGGTTCCAAGTAATCCGATGTAAGGTGCGGTCGAAGCAATTGTTCCTAAAAAGCTGACGAATCGCTCTAGCTCTGGCTTTTCAGTTAGTGCGAAAGTATTAAAAACTTCTTCTAATCCGCGTGAACCACTGTCGCGCATGTGGCGAAGTGAATAACTTGCTGCGCGGCCTTCTAAAGTGTTTGGGTCTTTTGCTAAATCTTCGAAATCTTCAAGGCTATTGCTTTGAAGTGACATTCTTACGCGGGCGCGTACGCGGGAAGAATCCGCTGCTACTTTTCTTAACGCGAAATAACGCTCTAAAATCATCCCTATGCTGATAATACTGAGTAGGATCAGTAGCCATAAGACAACTTGATCGGCAAAATGGGCAGCGGCAAAGATTTTTTCAGTGAGCATCCGGGTTTCCTTTGTTAAAACTTTCCATAAGGTTTCGAAAGTTAAATTCGGTTAGTACATCAAATTATCAGTGGTGGCCGGAAGGGTGGTCAAGTTTTGAGCCGTATCACGGGCCTTTTTTTAATTTTATTATCTGCTCTTTCAATGACGGCATGTCGCAAAGTAGTGCCGCCGTCGGTTATTCTTATTGTTACAGAGCGAATGAATTCATTGGATTTAAACTGTGCCGGTTCAGTCGATGAAGACGAAAGAGGCGGGTTTCCCGTCCTGTGCCGCGAGTTCATCAGATTTACGCATACTTATACACCTTCTTTAATGGCAGTCCCGGCTATGTCTAGCTTACTAACGGGGAAATATCCCATCGAGCATGGCGTTCGACACAACGGCCAAGTGCTAACCCAGACTCGACTTGTGTCAGAGCTAGCGTTGCAACAAGGTTATCGAACGGCGTTCTTTTCTGGGGGAGCTCCGGTATTGCGCAAATCGGGCCTGCATCGCGGGTTTGAAACTTTCGACGATAGTTTACCCACTGATGGAAGTGATACTTACTTTAAGCCTTTTAGGAAGTCGCTCGAGCACTTTAAATCCTGGGTAAAAAAAGAAGCCGGATCAGATGCCTACTTCGTCGTTTTTTATGCTCCTGATCTTTCCTACACTGACCGAGTTACTCAAGATCAGTTTGGCGAATTAAGAAATCGAACCTTTGAAAGCCAATTAGAAGAATTTGGCGATGGATTGGCCGAGTTATTTAAATTTCTAAAAGATCAAAAACGATGGGATTCAACGCAAATATATTTCACTTCATTAAATGGCCGTGATGTTTACAGCCGGGGTGAAGAATTTCTTCATCTAAATCTTCACAGTGAAATGACCCAAGTTCCTTTGTTCATCAAGCCCGCGCAAAAAAAGAGGGACGAGCCCAGTGTTTGGAAAGTTGATCAAAACGTTTCATTGGTAGATGTAGGCATAACTATATTTGATGAGTTCGATGCAAATATAAAATCCCTCTTATCGGGAGGATTAAAAAAACTTTCTTTGGCGCCGGTGCTGGTCCGACCAGGCCCGCTTTCAGATGGACAACGGGTGTTACTGACTGAATCGGGCTGGGGCGCGCAGTGGGGTTTTTGGAATGTTCGCACCGCTTTGATTCACGATTTTGATTTATTACTTTGGAACCGCCAGCCGGTATTATTTAATATGTTAGCGGACCGTTTAGAACTTACTCCGCAAGTAATCTCTTTAGATTCGATGCCTGTTAAATTCAGAGAAGCTATAACACTTGTTCAACCATTGCCATGGACAATTGATCGGGCTACTCGCGACTTTTTAAGGTTAGAGGACGCACTTCGAGGTGGAAACGACGACTTACTTTACAAAAGTGTAAAGGAGGCCCAAAAAAATCCGGTACTTTGGGAAAAAATTAAAAAAAGTGGAATACCCAACTATTTAATCTATCAATCTTTTGCCCGGAAAGATTGGTCGGAACTAGCGGAAATAAGTTTAAGGTTTGGCCGCGAAGATATTTCGATATATGCCAAAGTGCTTTCGGGTGGTG
>JAZKJI010000148.1:268-10319 GCA_040384405.1 Bdellovibrionota bacterium | reverse complement strand
AAAAAAACGACGGGTGGGCAAGCTTCTGACTGTCGGGAAAAAAACGTGATTGAAATGGTAAAATGGTTGCAGAGGTCCGAAACATCGGGCGCCTACTTAGTTACTTACCGAAATTTACTTCGGGAAAGATCGTTCGTATTAAGAAGTCTTGTGCTGGGACAAGTCTGGGATATGCCGCCAAATCTGCGATTGGCTCCACAAGAAGAAGAGTTAATTTTATCACTTCCGGAAAACGCAGGTGCCTACAAAGAACTGCAGGGCCTAACTGCAAAAGCCCGGGCTCCACTTCCTCTGGATGCGGGCGAAACAGTTTATTAAGCGGCTGATGACGGCCGCTTCTTTTTAAAGGCAATAATTTTATCATTAATGAATTTTTTAACTCGATTTGCGTCGACGTTTTTTACTTCCGTTTTCATAACGTGGATTTTAGTAATGCCTTTTTGCAGCAACCGATCTTTTTGCTCGGTTTGGAATACATACCCCTTAGTGGCGTAACGCACGTATCGGGCATTCGCGGCAGAATAGATAAAAATATCAAATTCCAGAACTTGTCCGGCTTCAACTTCATTAATATCCATTGTCGCCATTTCATTACTTGGCGATTTTCCAAATGCTACTTCAGCATTTTTCGATGGAAAAAACGCAATTGCGATTTCATGTCCTAAATGAACTGATCTTCGCAGGCAAATAGCGTCGTGAACTGCCCAAGGTTCAAATGGGACCGGTTCAATTTCCAAATGAAAGTTTTTACCAAAATTTAAAGATTCTTTATTTAACTGCATGAAATCTAATAAATGATTTCTAATTATTGTAGTGACGTTTGGATCTAGTAGCCGGTTATTCCCATAAGCTAATACCAAGTAGCCTGCATAACTGTCTGATGAAACAGAAATACAACAGACATTTGAAGTTTGGTTAATTTCTTCGTCATTTGAATCATAACCTAAACTAGTTACGGATTTTTCTAATGCTTGATCCAGTCCTTTAACAATCATCGAGTCTGCATGTTCGGATTTTGCAAAATCTGCCTTTAACATAAATGGAAGACGATTTCGTTTAGAACGCTGGATGGAAATCTCAGCGGGACGAAGCGCTTCTGGTATCGCGGGAATATTTGATTGAGGTTTAGTTTCTTTTTCGGACTGAATAATTGTGGATGCTGATTTGCTACCGTTACTGATTCCACCTGTTAAGCCGGGACCTTGTGGTTTCACAGGTTTAACTTCGGCAACAGATTCCTCTGCAGCAGCTTTTTTTTGCTTATTGATTACACTGCCAAAATCAGTTTTCTTGCCAAGATTGCTTAAATTTTTTCTTGGTGCCGCTGCGCCCGGTAATGCACTTTGAAGTTGAGCCATCGCCGCTTTTGCTTCGGCCTCGATTTGTTCTTCTTCTTCAGTGAGGCCCTGGTCGCCTGCCGCAATATCCGCAATTTGCCGCGCTAGCCATTCATTCTGCTCAACCGAATCTTCCGCTTCAAGAAGGTCGCTCTCTGTACCGGTAAATACTTGGGACCCACTTTTTTGCGATGACGGTATTCTGGAGTAATCCTGCATTAATTTGTCTAGTGGAGTTTGTTGTGGATTATATATCAATAACCCTTTTCCAGGCCCCGTTTGCACGGCCTTATGCAAAACCGATTTCGCTTTTTCAAAACTTTTCGCATCCATTGCTTTTATTTTTGAACCGCGAATATTTATAAGTGCAGCATCCTTAGCATCTGCTGCTTCACCAACAGCTGCCTTTATGGATGACATATCTGTTTTTGATTTTTGACTCTTTTGAACTTTCAACATCATTCGCTCGACAGCGGGACCAGAAGCGGGAGGATACAGGCAAAATTCTTGTGGTAATTTCTGTAGGGCCAAATTGCTGGCTGGAGTGTTAAACTCGGCATAGTAGATTACAGTACACTGAAATGCTTGTCCTACTAATTTCGGAAGCATTTGCATTTTTGGATTCGGATGATCCACGGGAATCATTATGAATTTCGGTTTTTTCTGAGTGAGTAATTGAAAAATATGTTTTACGTCGACGGCCGGAGTAATTTCCCAATGCCTTTTCGAAAGGAAGGTCTCTATTCCCTTCATCGCATCACGCTTAGATTTAACAACTAACAAAGTATTGTCGCTGTAATTAATCTTTTCGGGAGCGGGCTTTTCGTTGGGTTTCTCTTCGGGTTTCCGTTTAAACATGAAAGTGACCTCATATTCTTAACGGACTTTTTACCGGTATGCTTGATAGACTAAGGTCTGTAAAATGAAGATTTTTTAAGATTCAGTCCTGTGATTTCTAAGCAGCTGCATTTCATCAAGTTAGCTCTGGGATCTTCTTTTTAAATCGATCAATTTGAGAGTTTAGAAAAGCTTTGGTGCGGTAACTATCAACGTTTTTCAATTCAGTTTTCATCAGGTGGATTTTATTGATTCCTTTTTCCTGAAGTCGCTCTTTTTGGAGCGCCTGAAACACAACGCCCTTAGCTGCATATCGGACAAAACGTTTGTTTGCCGCAAGGTGAATGAAAATATCAAAATCCAAAACTTGACCAGCTTCGATATTCTTTAAATCAAGGGTCATCATTTCATTGGTCGCGGAAGCACCGAACTCCACTGCGGCTTGTTCGAAAGGAAAATACGCGATAGCAATTTCTTGTCCTAGATGGACCGATCGGCGTAAGAATGAGGCTTGATCCATTGCCCAACTTTCAAATTCCACTTCTTTTAAAGTTAAATGCAAATTGTCGCCGGCAACGATTGTTTCTCCTTGATCGTTCATAAACTCTACGAAACGTAATCTGATTAGAGTCATCAAGTCAGGGTCAAGCGCGCGGTCCCGGCCATAAGCTGCAATTAAATAGCCTGAATGTTTTCCTGAATTTACGGATAAGCAGCAAACTTTTGAGCTAGTTGAAATTTGCTCTTCAACCGTATCGGTTATTACGGTGACAGATTCATCTAGTGCATTTTGGATACCTTGAATTAAAACAGAGTCAGATCCAGCAGGTTTTTCGAATCCTGGTTTGTGAAGTAAAGGAGTTCTAGCACGGCCCGTTTTATAAAAAGAATTAGTGCCTTGATTAGTAGAATCCCGTTCCGGAGAATGGGCTTTCATTTTTGATTCGGAACCTGTTTGGATAATTGACGAGGTAGGATTTTTTGCGTCCGTCATTCCACCTGACTTAGGTAGTTTACTATGAGTGTTTTTAACACTACCGAAATCTTTGTCGCCGAGCTTGCTTAGATTCACGCGGGGTTTTTGTTCCTTTGTCGCAGGTCCAATGCCAGCGCCAGTATGGGCGGCCGATTTCATTCCGGCTTCGGCTTTGGCTTGAACGATAGCTTCTTTAAGGGCGGCTTCTTTTTCTGCTTGCTCGATTTCATTCCAAACGGAAATATTCGCTTCATCTATAAAGTCGGAAACCTTATTCGTATTCGCCGCGGACAAGTTACTGGATTCGACTTTTTTGGCAGATGTCGCCGCCGAGTAGTCTTGCAGAAGTTTATCAATAGGCGTTTGGTTCGGCATATAAATCATTTTTCCAGAGCCTGGTCCCGTTTGAACGGCTTTATGTAGAACAGACTTAGCTCGGTCAAATATTTTAGGATCAATTAACTTTGCTTTAGCGCTGCCCCGAATATTTATTACTGCAGCTTCTTTTGGCTCGGAGTTATCTGTTTCAAAAGTCTTAGTATTTGTTAAATCATCTTTAGCCTTTTGGGCCTTTTGAACTTTCAGCATCATTCGCTCGACCGCGGGACCCGAGGCAGGCGGGTACAGGCAAAATTCCTGGGATAGTTTTTGTAATTGTTGATTACTATTTGGGGTATTGAATTCCGCGTAATACAAAACCGTACATTTAAAGGTTTGCGCAATTAACTTAGGTAACATTTGCATTTTCGAATTTGGATGATCAACAGGAATCATTACAAATTTTGGTTTTTTTTTGGTAAGTAAATTAAAAATATCTTTAACTTCAACCGCCGCCGAAATTTCCCAATGGCGTTTTGATAAAAAGGTTTCAATCCCTTTCATAGACTCTGTTTTGGATTTTACAATTAATAACGAATTCTCACCGTTTACTTCTGGTTTGGGAACAACCGCTTCGATAGATTTTGGTTTAGGTTTGCGATTGAACATGGGGTTTCCCTCAAGTTCTTAACGGAATTTTGATAAAATTTCATGATAGATTTTGGCCTGTTTTCTTAATAATTCTTAAGTTTGATTCTCAATGTAGAACGATTGCAATATTGCAAGGTTCATTATGAGTCACGATTCAACAAGTGAAACCCAATAAGAAGTTTGACCATCGTCACCAGCCAATAGCGATTTTATTTCGTCCATTGTCAAAATCGTTGAAGCACTTTGCAACGGCGGAACTCTCGGGTGATTCACAAGCAGCATTCTGTCGCCCGGGAAGAACTGAATTTGCCCACAATGAAAATGACAGTGAGGATCTAGTCCCAATAAGCGTTGTGGTAAGGGGGTAGCTTCACCTAACTCGGCCGATAGTTCTAGATCTGTCGCGACCAAGTTCCAAGGACGATGGCGGCTTGAAAGCCACATCTGTGGCTGTCCACACGATAGCCACGATAATTTATTTTCGTGATGAAGTAAAAGTGTTAACTCGAATCCGACTTTGATTTCTGACTTGTTATAAAGTCGGAAAATGCTTTGATTACACTGAAGCGTCGCTACTCGTAAGTAGTTAACCTCTGCCGGAAGTGAAGTGTTTTGATCATAGGCCCGGGTTACTTCAATATCGCTGACGGAAGATGATATTGACTGGCTGATATCTTGAAAGATTCGTTCCGTAGCATCGCTCTGTCCCCAATGGGTGACACAAATTAAAAGCTCTCCGTTGATTTCTGAACGTACTAGGGGAGTAGGTCGGCGAATTTGGCCCGGATAGGATGCAGACGTAACTTTCATTTAGAAAGCTCCGTATTTTTTTAATTTCATGCTGGCTTTGCGATAGTATTCACCATCTGGAACGTCAAGATTTAAAATCTCTTTCCATTTATCTTTGGCGCCTGGCTTGTTCTCGGCACCTTCAATGTTTCCATAACTTTCTTCAAGAATTCCTTCTTGATAAAGTTCCATTGCCTTCTTACGAAGCTCTTTGGTGTAAACATCAATCTTACCTTGAATCTCTTCGTCTAATGGATTTGCTTTCTGCGCCCGGCGTAAAGCAAAAACCGCATTTCTAGTTTTGTTTTGTGCATGCAGCTGTTCAGCTTCAATTAAAAACTTGGCGCCCTGAGCATTCATGTTCGTTTTAATTGAAGAAATTTTTCTTTGTGCTTGGTTTTTTAAACCTTGAGGATCCGGCAGTTTGGATTCTGCCACTTTTTCATAGGCAGAAATTGCTTTCAGCGGGTCTGTTTTCTTTTCTTGTTCGACGGCTTTTTCATAAACACCACGTAAGGCTGAAACCATGCCTTGAAATTTTTTGCGTTCTGCATCCTTTACCGCTCGGGCAGAAACAATCTTTTCAGTTTCCATTCGCAATTCGACGAACTGTGGATGTTCTGGATTAAATTGTAATACATCACTCAAACAGTCTTCAATCTGTTGGGATTGAACCTGCGGATTAATCAGCTTGCGGCATTCGCCAACACGCTTTTGAATTTTTTCTTCAGTTTCTTTTTGGGCAATTTCAATTTGTTCCGCTTTAATTTTTTGTTCCTGCATGTGAATAGCTTCTTCAGACAGTTTTAAGATCTCTTCGCTATCCAGGTACTCGGGTATTACTTCTTTTAGTTTTACTATTTCACCTTTTGCCGAGGCATATTTACCTTGCATGAAATAATTTTTCGCTAAATTGTGATTTTGTTTAACTAGAGATTGCTGATCTGGTGATAACGCAGCAATTGGGCTCATTTCCTTACTTTCGGCCTTGGATGCCGTATCCACCACTTGGTCATCATCTTGAAATACGCCCGCGAGTATGGCGATCGCCGCAATAGCTCCGATTGCTAATCTAAAGATCTTTTTCTTTTTATCATCTTCCGGAAATTCCGGAGCCGCACTGTTTCCGTAGGTGACTGCATATGGCTGGGCATTAGGAAACGCTACTGTATTATTGCTTCCGTATGTTGGTGCAATGACATAAGGACTTTGTCCAACCACATTAGGTAAATAAGATTCATTGGTTTGTGGTGCCTGGTATTCTTCGTTTACCACGACTAGGGCATTTGCATCGATTCGTTCTTCAAATTCACGGTCATGAATTTCGAATTCGTAGATATGATCTAAAACTTGGATCAAATCGCCACTGGAAAGGGAATGTTCTTTTTGTGCTGGTAAGCGGTGGCCGTTTAAAACCGTTCCGTTTACGCTTCCCAGATCTTTGATATAAAAAGCATTTCCTCTTTTTAAAATTTCAAATTGATTTCTACTGACTTGTTGATCGTCGACAACGAATGCACATGCAGGATCGCGGCCGATCAGCCAAGGAGAATTACCATCTAATTTCTTACCTGCCGCTTTGGACTGAGCATTGGTAATTGTCTTCAAATAAGGAATTGCAGCTATATTTCCAACGACCGTCCGGTCAGAGTTATCTTCAAGCTCGGGATTAGAACCAACTTGCGAGTGGTCTACTTCAACCACGGGCTCGCGTTCAACTTGCACCATGAAAACAAATTTATATGGGGGAAGCTCGAACTCTTTAGTTTCGGTGAATAAAATTTCTTTTAAAGATGCCCCGTCATGCTCGATAGTTCCGAACTGCGATAATACTTGCAGTTTCCACTGGCCAAGTTCTTCGACAATTTCAAAATGTTCTCTGGAAATTCCTTTGTAATCATCTAATACGAAATCACAGGATTTTTTGCGGCCGATCACATATCGTTTGCCTGGCACCAGATCCAAAGTTTTAACTAATCCGTCATTATGGTAAATGTGTAAAAATTCAGCCATTAGTACCTTCCCTCGAGTGCAAGGTCACACTCTTTGAAAAAGTCCGTGGCTTCTTTATGTTTAGGGTGTTGGGGATTATTTTGAATCATTACAAGTACGCTTTGAAAAGCAGACTTGCATAAACGATAATTCCTTTTTTCCCGGTAACTTAGCCCTTGAATCATATTGAATTGCACCAATTCATCAAATTTTATCTTCGATAGATTATAATACCGCTGAGCTAGCTGGTTTCCCGAGTCCAGATTCAAAACCAATTGGAAGTGATCGCGCGCGCGGGCATAGTTACCTTGGCGGTAATCACGGAAACCTTTGATGTAGTTTTCTTGGGCCCGTTGATAAGCTTTGTTATCTAATTTCTCTTTGCGGGCCTCGAACTCTTTAATTGCGTTTTGGGCAGTCAAAAGGTCCTGTTCAATCTGGGTATTTTTACGAAATCCGCCTCGATCAACTAAATCTTTTTTCTTACCACCGCTAAAAAAGAAAAATCCCGCAAGAACCAGCATTCCGATGATTCCGTAAAACAGGTTCTTAGACCGGTCGGCATTGGGGATCTTTGGAGATTTAAAAGTTTGATGATTAGTTCGTCCCGCCGTGTACGACGGAGCCGTTGCAATCGCTGGCGGCGCCCAAGTTTGTTGGTTTGCCGGAGTTGCAGTTCCAAAACCCGCAGTTGCAACATTTGAAGCCCAGTTGACTGGGGTATTCGATTTCGGAGGCGTTGGTGCCGTACCAAACGGATCGGAATTAGAATGGCCAGGAGCTGGTTGTAAAAATAAATCTTTTTTCTTTTCCGGAACGACGGGTGCCGCAGCCGTAGGAATCAACTCTAAGGTTGTTTCACCAATTTGAAGAATTGATGCACCTTCGATATCTCGATTGTCTTCTTTGATTCCGTTAATCAGTAAAAAGTTTTTTTGACTGACATTGGATACTTTGATTTTTCCACCAGCTGAACTGATCTCGATATGTTGACGGCTTACCTTCGTGTCTTTATCCAACACCAAATCATTATCACTGCCACGCCCAAGAACGGGGATTTAGAAAGTAAAAATTCCTGACCCGCGTGCGGTCCGGCAGTTACTTTCAAACGGGCATAAGGGGCTGTCTGCAGCTTTTCGGCGGCACTCACGAAGAGCCTCCACCTAATGGCATAATGGAAACCACGAAGAAAGTGATTGTCCCGTTTTCAAAGAAAGTTGAACACTTCAATTCACATGGTAGCCCTGAAAATTCAAGTTGATCCCGGTGAACAGAGTGAGGCATTTCACGAGCTTTACGAATCAAATGATCTAAATTCTGTTGCAAGGAATTATCTTGAATCGAGTTGATTCCTTGGTCTTTTAATAATGGTGCCGAGGTTCGAGCAATTTGAGCAAATTTATCATTTGCACCTAAGATCGTTTCATTTGCTCGCAAAATCATTGCCGGTTCACCGAATAAATATAGAACTCTTTCCATATCAGCTTCACGGGAACCTTGATCTATTCCGCCTGAATTTTGAACTGGATTAAACGCTCTGGATAACAGTGAACTCATGTTGCTTGCTAAAGCTTCTAGCGCTGGGAATTGGTAAGACGTTTCTAAATGTTCTTTTTTCTCGCGTAACGCTTGATCAAGTTGAATATTCAACAAACGAATCGGATTTTCGATCAACTGATACATAAAGAAGAAAAGAATCACTCCCAATGCTGAAGCGATAATGAAAGTTTGCATGAATAGACTTACTAATCTGCCACCATCCAGGGCCATGGCTCCTACGTCATATAGAACAATCGCGTGGGCTTTTACTGCAGGTTCGCCTGTATTCGGATCGTACTGCCCAATCGGAAAACTGGCGGCCAAAGTTTTTGAATCAATCATCTCTGCAAAAGATTTATTTTCATTTCTAACGTGGGCTACGAAAGGAAGATCAGACGATCTTCCCGCACGAGTCGCAGGTGCTACGATCATTCCATCAGCTTGCTGAATGATAAAAGCTTGTTTTACACCTTCTTCGACCTCGGCTGATTGGGTAGAGAGGGCTGCATAACTTCCCTGTAGGAAAGCTTGCTGATTAGTTTGCGCAATCGTTCTGGCAATGGAAAGCGCACGGCGGCGGCTTTCCATAAAAATACTGTCTTGAGTTACCCGCATTGTCGGAATAGTTGAAAGTAACGTCACCGCAAAGATAAATAAAAATACAAATAATGCCAGAACGTGTTTAAGCGGCATTACTTCCGCCAGCTTATAAACTCCGGGCAACATGACGTCATATATATAGTATTCAATTTTTGCTTGGAAATTATCAGCTACTTGCGGAGTAGGCATTCCCATCTGTGCCTGAGGAGCAACTTGCTGTAATCCCTGAGGCGGCATTTGCGGAAATTGCTCGTAGGCTGCATTTCCGTTAAATTGCGGAGGTGAAGGCGTAGGTCCTGCCGGAGAAGTTACTTTAAGAGCTGATTGCGGTACCAGTTCCATAACGATGTCATAAACACCGAACTTATCACCTGGACGCAAAATTCCAGTTTGGATTTTTACTCCATTTAAATAAGTTCCATTACTTGAACCCAAATCTTTGATAACAACACGGTCATTGAAAAGATGAAGCTCGCAGTGTTCTTTGGAAACACCGGTACTTTGGATTTGCACTTGGCAATTTGCACCACGGCCAATAAGTACGCGTCCAGTTTTAATATCAATTTTTTGTCCCGCAAGCGGGCCACTAAGTATTCTAACGGAGAACATTTAATTGATCTCCTTTTTGAACGGGGTGAGCGGCTAACCAACCAGCGCTAAACTCGAAAACAGAATGAGCACCTTTTACCGGCATAACAATGCGCCAAGGTTTAACGTCAGATTTAGTTTCAATAACTTTGCAATCACGGTCCACGAAAACGCAATCCAATGGAAATCGCATGAACCAAGTATGAATTCCGTAACAGGGAGTAATCCATAAACCTTCGTCAGGATTTAAACTCTTCTTACCAAGTAAGCCAATTGCACGGAATACAACCTTGTCAGCAATTTTTAGCTGCTTGGTGATATCGGTTACCCAATCTTTGCCGAAAGCTTCCCATGCCAGCACATCAACGCCGCGTTCGCCAAGCAGGCTCCACATTGCCATTTCCACCGCGCCGGTATCAGAACC
>JAZKJI010000148.1:0-258 GCA_040384405.1 Bdellovibrionota bacterium | reverse complement strand
CGACCACAGGACCAAACACCATAATGAAAACTGCCGGAACGATAAACGCCATTAACGGAAGTAAAATTGCTTGTGAAGCTTTAGCACCAGCTTTTTCAGCACGGGTAAATCTTTCGGTACGCATTTGGATTGATTGATCTTTAAGAACGCGGGTGATCGGAGCACCAGTTGCGTCCGCATCAATCAACACTGCTACCAAGGAAGTAACTTCCGACATGTCCAAGCGTTCGGATAATTCTTTTAATGCCTGTGCCTTTG
>JAZKJI010000147.1:0-7384 GCA_040384405.1 Bdellovibrionota bacterium | reverse complement strand
CCTCCGCCTCCGGAAGATTCACGGGCTCCTGCTGCTGATGGAAGTGCACCTCCTCCGATGGATGCTGCAGCTCCACCTCCTCCGGCAGCGCCACCACCTCCCCCTCCGTTAGATCCGGTACCGAGACCAGAAGTGGTTTGTACAACGTGCAATGTGCCTCCGCCTCCGCCGCCACCACCTCCGAGCTATGTTCCGCCACCGGGTACAGCGCCAAATCCAATTGTGGATTCCATAATTCGTGATTCGGTAAATAAAACTAAGGTGATTATCGTCCCTTATTAATATAGAAAATTAAAAATGCATAAAAAATACGGCACCATGTTCTTCATCTTAAGCTTCTGGGTTTACCATGCTTCGGCTCAGGTAAATCCTCCTATTTTGCCTGTCCCCCAATCTCCTGCCAGCGTTGTTGCGCAGGGGAATGCGCGGAATAATTTTGAAACGGTGTATGTAGAGTTAACTACAGATCGTGATGCTGATTCGCTTAATCTAACTATCACTCCGCCTAAAAAAGCAGCGAAAATTGAAGCAAAACTTCAGCAGCAGCGCAGTCAGAAAAGAACTTACTCAACTTTCTTGGTTTCTAAGATTCCAAGAAATGAAAATTACATAAGTAAGTTCCAGTATAATATCGAAGGAAATCCCGTCGATCTAATTAGCCATGCGCGAATCGTCATGTGGAAGGGTAAGGAAACTTTAGCGATTACCTTATTCACGAAACAAGGAGACTACGAAAATTTCCTAGTAGAATTAAATGAACGTTTGGCCAAATTAAAGCAAGGTACACCGCCGACTGCCCAGCAAACTCAGAAGGCGGTAGCTAAGAATACTCAGAAGTCAGAAAAAGAGCGCCTTGAATTTGAAATGCGCGAAGCCGTGAATCGTGAGAAAAACAAAGCGGTGTTTGATCGGTTATCACCGGCAGAAAAAGCGGCTAAGAAAGTATCAGCGAAGACTTTTTACGAGAAGAGTCTCTCGTTAGCTAAGATGAATGATCTCATTGAATCCGAAAAAGCTTTAGTCCAAGCTATTATCCGGGATCCGTCGGAAGATCTTTATTACTATGCCTACGGTATCAACTTATTTAAGCAAAACAAAAATAACCAATCACTAGCAATGTTTTCCTTAGCTCAAGGCGGGGAATTCAATCAGGCCGAGTACGATTACTATATCGCCCTCAATCACATGAAGTTAGAAGAGTTCGATAAGGCCTTGGAAGAGTTCGAAAGTATCCGCGACGATAAAGATCCTTATTACAGTGCAGTTGCGGGATATTTAGCCGGTTCGATTCAATTTCAATTCCAAAAATATGATGAAGCCCGTAAAAATTTCGAAACGGTATTAGATATTTCCAACGATCCGAAATTAGATGCCGATGCTGAAAAAATGATCGAAGCGATGAATCAGATCGAAGCATTCAAAGAAATTCAAAAACAGTATTTGCGATACAGTTTTTTTACCGGCTTAACTTACGATCAAAACGTTCTAAACGTTGCGACCCAGAACTTAGCAACGAATGTAGAAGCCTATCGTTTAGGCTATGGCTCTACTGTTTGGTATAAAATAAGTAAGAAAGAAAAGTCAGAAGTCGGCCTTCAAGCATTATACAGTGATATTTATAGCGTTGATAAAAGCGGTAAAGCGACACCAACTTTGCAATCAGCCGATCCGCAAGTGATGTCATTATCAGTGCCGATGAAGTTTCAAGGCGAAGCTAAAGAAAACACGCCATTTTATTCAGTGACCCCAAGTTACCAATTACTTTTCATGAATCCGGACGGAACGAAAAGACGCCAGGTTCTGGGAACGCTCCAGTTAACATCAGATATGACAAAGCCCGTAACTCCCACCTGGATCGGGGTTTATAAATTAGAGTACGGTAAGGACCAATCTTTCCTAACTGCCTCATCTGTAGACGATGAATTAAATGCGGAACGATGGACCCTTGGAACGACCCAGGTAAAGCTCTTAAATGCCCAAGGCACGCAAACTTTGGCGGGCGATTGGAATTACACGCATAACCGAGCACAGGGTTTAAACAACGAATACAAGCGTCAGACATTAGGTCTAACCTATGGGTTCCCATCATTTAGTGGATATGCAGGTTCATTCAGAATTGAAACGGTGAGTGCAGACTACTTTAGATCTTCGGCTTTCAGGCTTGATTCAGGGCGGACGTTTACACTGGGACATTCTAAAGAGATCGCTAAGGCATTAAGCTTTTCAGGAAATATTATCTATACTCAAAATACATCCAACGTTGATTTGTATAAATACAACAAATGGATGTTCTCAGTTTTATTCACTTATGCAGGAAGCCTTACAGAGAAGTAAGACTTCCTTTCTTTTATGGTCTCGTCAAAGATCGCATACTTGGATTTTCAAATTTCTGATTCCAAAATTCCAATGTCTGCAGATGTCCGTTGAATCCGCCATTATTTTCAGCAAAGCTCAAATAACCATTCGATAAACCGTTCACTGATATTGACATGCTGGCGGTACCACTTGCTTGGCCGTTCAGCGCTATGGAAAGTGAATTCGTATTTCCACTCTCGACTCCGAAGCTTATGCGGTTGATTCCGCCTCTTATCGGCTGCGGAAATAATGATATGGAAGCAAATGGGCCGCCTGTCCAAAGATCATTAATCAAAGTAATTGGCAGCGAGTTACTAGTCTTAATTTTAATGTGATCAGGCGAGCAGTTGTTCGCTGGATCGCACAGAGAAAAGAATACGTAATCAGTGCCAGGGAAAGTTCTTTCCGGAAAATAGACTTTCATTTGCGCCGTAAAGTTAGCCGTATTTACTGCTGCCAATGCCGTCGTCGAGATATCCGTTGAATATAAAGTATCTGGATCTCTTGGTGTGAAAGGTCCACTCGATGACTCAATCAACGAAGTTACAGAACCAGAGTTTCCATAGCCTGTTTCAAGCTGAGGTCCCCAGAAATAAGTATCTCCGGTCACTGCCATCTGAGAAACTCCACTCAATGAACTGGCGTTGGATCGATAGGCCGGAAAAAGTTTAAGTGTTGTTATCCCGCCAGTTGAATTTTTCGCACGGTAGGTTGTCCATATGCGGAACCAACCGTTGATATATTTCTCCACACCGACGGTGGCCGCCGGGTCTGGAATATTACTATCTTTCATCGGGACAACGACGCCGTTATCCAAGTCAATCACTACACCTGCATAACCGTTTTGCGATCCACCTTCATATATGGCAAGCGCTGCATATCTTGCTGTTTTCTTTTTAACAAAAACCGATCCGCCCCAACCCTCGCCCGAGTTGGATACCGAAGCACCAGTAGAAGGTGCCGCATAGGCGATTTGGCCGACCGATGCCGTTGACGAGAAAACTTTAACACCATTAATTCCTGTTGGTGCCGCGACAGTGGCATCACTCGAAGTACTTAAGAAATTGGTGCTCCACTCACTGACAAAAGTTAAATTATGCGGAGCTTTATTATAAGCAACTGTCTCCAGCAAAAGTCCACGTTTCGGGTGGCCACTTCCTGGTGTAGGATCGTGATCGATTCTTCGATCTGAAGATGCGGCAGTCGCCACTAATAAACCTGCAGCATTTACGTAGTATGCATTGGCAGGTCCAGTGAAACTAAATCCCGATGGAAGTGCTGCCTCAGTAAAATCAATGCTCGTAGCCTGCGAAACAGGCAATAAAGTAATCGGAAAGTTGTTCGCAACAGAATCGGCGATTGTGAAGTCAGCCGAAGTTGCTGAAGGCGTATAAAGCGGTGAAGCCCACGTTCCCGTACCATAAGTTTTTGTAAAGTTGAATGGCGCAATCCCAGAGTAAGGTTGTATCAGAAAGTTCAAGTCAAACGGATATTCTCGAGCGACTTTTACATATGATAACATGTCCGCCGCATCGATAGCAGGAGCTGCCGCGATTGATAGATCCAAGCTCGCCGCTGTGTAAGTTGCGGCTTCCATTTTTAGGTTACGCCATATTTGTGATAGACCTGCGTTTTTAACCTGAATATAAACATTGATATTTGAAGTATTCGCGTTAAGTTTTACATTAGGAATTTGAGGTCCTAAGCAGGTTGAACCACTTTTTGCTGCATAAAGGGCAAAATGGTTAGTTGCTGAAGCGGCAATATTTACGACTAATTCATTTGGAGTTTGGGCGGAACTTCCACCATTGACATATAAATGTTGAAGATCAACAACTGTGCATTCTCCGTTGTTAAACGGACCAACGCCTTCCATTGGATTGAGGTTTAGCTTATAGGGTTGATAAACCGAAAATGGACGCGGACTTCCCGATAATCCAGCAGCGCTAGCACTCACGTTAAATGCTCCAACGCGAGTAGGTTTAAT
This sequence comes from Bdellovibrionota bacterium, assembly GCA_040384405.1. Taxonomy (GTDB): domain Bacteria; phylum Bdellovibrionota; class Bdellovibrionia; order Bdellovibrionales; family Bdellovibrionaceae; genus JAZKJI01. The sequence goes on along the minus strand of JAZKJI010000147.1, from coordinate 3,042 downwards.
AAACACTCTTCGCCCTGTAGTTCCACCAAACACGGTGAAGCTATTTCCGATATTTATAGAACAACTTGGATCAGCATAGTACTGACCATAGGAGCCGAGACCGTCGGATGGATTGTTTAAGGTTACGTTATAACCCCCGGGAGGTACTCGCACCGGATAATGGCGTTCGTTTTGAACCTCGAAATCGATTGGACCGCAGTTATTTATCTGAAACTGATCTTGCAGGTTGAACTCGTAAGTCACCGGTGTTGCGGTGCCGGATCCCACTTTTAATTCTCTTCGGCTAGTGTCAGCCGTGATAGTACCACTGACGTGAGTCCCCGTAAGTGCTAGTGAAGAATCAGCGCTAGTTGTCTTTACGTAAACCCATGCATGGTACGGATCACCACTGGCTTGAGTTGCAGTTAGGTTTCCAATATTAGCCGTGCTAGAGCAATTACTGTCAGAATATACGTAGGAACCGTCGCCAGAGACTGCAACTTGAAACGGGTTATCGATCAGATTATTATTGTAATATCTCTTTTCAATTTTATAAGCATAGCAAATTCCTGGAACGATGTAGCGTGGGCCAATCCAATCAAAAGTGGCTCCATTGGAATCTCGGTTATTGAACATTTTTAATACTTCGGTAAGTGCCGGTCCCGACAAAATATTTGGAGCCAAGCTAAATGACATGATTCCAGTGCTCGGAGTCGTAAAATACAAACTCTTCCAACGTTCGCCCGCAGTAAAATCAGCAGAAACGCTTCCATTGCTTGTCATCGAACAGTCATTAGAATTTTGATAAAGAGTCACGGGCGAACCATTTAACTCAACTGAAAACGAGATATCTCCACTTGGAGAAACACCTTCTTGGTCAAAGTTATCAACTAGCTTAACGTTCATTGATTCACACGACACCGCTCTAAACGTACCAAACGGGAAAAAATCTTTTTCGACTTTAATTTTTGTCGCAACTGAATTTCCACCACCAACGCCACCCATATCTGGGCCTTGGCATTCACCAATCGTTAGGGTTGGATCAAAAACACGAGTAATCGGGACAGTTACCGTGGCACCTGCAGACATGTTAACGCCTTCAACTTTGCCAAGGTAATACGGGCTAGAGATCAGACTATCATTCATTCCAGTTCGGAAATCCGTACAACCACCTACATCGCTTTTAAAACCGATTAAGTGAATAGTGCGGCTTGATCCTGAAGGAACATCTAAAGATACTACGGATCCCGCAGCATAGCCGCCACCCCATGCGCCGATTTTTAATCCAGCAATTGTGTTTCCAGAAGCTTTCAACTCACACTGATTTCTTTGCATCGGCTCTTCCGGTCCGCCAACGCCAACCATATAACAATTAATATCAGATAAAGAAGTTGGGTTTGCGACTAGCGCTCCGACATTTGAAAGCGAAGAATTGGAACTCGGTAATTGGAATGTAATCTTGGACTTGGCTTTCAAGTCTTCGACCGGTCGTGTACACGACGACATTCCCGCGGTTAACACCACGGTAAACAAAGTTGATGTTAGGATCCTTTGGACACCTATACGAGTTACGTTCAGATTTTTCATCACATACTCTTTCGTCATAAATAGACTTTCGATTTAGAGCTAAAATGGGACAGTTTCCCGTTTAGGCACAACAATCGTTATTTCGTTTTAGAAACATACACCCCATCCCAGTCCGCGGGCGGTGGGGTAGCGATATAATCCTCGCAACGCTCGACGTACAATTCAGAGACTGGATCTTTTACTCCTAGGCTCTCTCTTATACTCATCGTTGTTTTAAATTGAGTCATAGCTTCCGGAAACTTTTTCTCTGAATAAAGGTCATACGACTTCAAATATGAAGCTAACCATTCAGCGGTTTTATCATCCGGTTTACCTTCGGCCAGTAATTCGAAAATTCTGACGGGCTCTAGTTTGCCTTTTACCTGGACCCGGTCGACTTCGCGGCATAGGAAATTTTCGCCGATCTCTTTGCGGGTAAATTCACTGATGATAATTCTAGTACCGTATTGTTTATTAATACCTTCAAGGCGCGATGCTAAGTTAACCGAGTCTCCCATCACCGTATAATTTTGTACGATGTTAGATCCCATGTTTCCTACGCTCATATCACCGGTGTTAATTCCGATTCCGATGTCTATATAAGGTAAGCCTGCTTTTTCGAACTCCGCGTGAATTTCTGCCAGTTTTTTAATACTATCCAAAGCACATCGACAAGCTTGGGTCGCGTGATGCTTTGTCGATACCGGTGCTCCGAAGAAGGCCATGATCGCATCACCCATATATTTATCCAACGTACCTTTGTTTTTAAACACTAGTTCCGTCATCGGACTTAAATATTTGTTCAAGACATCAGATAATTCTTGCGGAGTTAGTTTCTCGGCAATCGTTGTGAAACCGCGTACGTCAGAAAAGAAAACTGACATATGTTCTTTTCGTCCACCCAGTTTTAAATTGTCTTCGGATTTTAATAGTTCTTCCACGACGGCAGGGGCCACGTACTTGGAAAAAGTTTGCTTGATCTGTTTCTTTTTTGCTTCTTCCGAGAAGTATCTAAAGATCGTTATTCCCACGTAGTTAATCACTAATAATAGAACGACGAACAGTCCCGAGATCAGAAGATTTTTTTCCAGGAATAGATAATACTCGGTCCCGATGATCACAGCCAATGTTCCGATAAAAACTAAAAATGAACTTAGCGCCGTCCCGTGTGTCCAAATATAAGTCGATACTAGACCCAACAATAAAATAAGACAGAACACGATCAGATTTTCTTTTTTAACGGGCTGGATAAAATTTTGATCCAGTAAATTTCCAAGAACAGTTAAATGTAATTCCGGTCCCGGATAATTAGATTGAAGCGGAGTATTACGTAAATCGTAAAGCGCCATCGCCGTCGCGCCCACCAGCGCACTTCGGCCTTTAAAGAATTCAGCTTTTTTTACGATCATTTCTGCCGTATCAACTTTGCCGCTCTGTACGTCAGGAGTTACTTGCCTGACCGTAATCGTCGGAGAGTCATTAAATAATTCTTTAGCG
>JAZKJI010000146.1:0-4882 GCA_040384405.1 Bdellovibrionota bacterium | reverse complement strand
CCTACCTGACCGGGAGCCAATTGATAAGTGCCGTCTTCAACGATGAATATTTCGGAACGGACTAAGGAGATTGGAACATTATTGTCCTTAGGATTTCCCCGACAATATGTCGTAAAGCTATTTGTTAAAGAGATGGTTATCCTAACTACCGCTTGCGTAGTAGTGGGACTTATTTTGGCAACAATAATTGCGACGATCGTAAACTCATTAAATTTTAAATTTCGGCCGCCAGGTGTGCAGGGTGAAATCCAATTCTTACTTTCCCAAACGTGGGAGTTATCGCTCATCATGTCGGCGATCCTTGCGGTAGTAAGTATTGTTAGTTGCTGGTACGTCACCCGCCACATGACCCGGAAGAAAATTATCGACCTTTTACAAACGACAGGAGCTTAGTATGACAATACGAATTTTAAAAAAATTAGCATTAATCTCTATAATAACTTTCCCTTTGTTTTCGTTGGGTGATTTAGCTAAAGACTTACTTTTAGCTTCTGACCGCCGGCGAGGTGGCATGGCAGAGGGAATCCAGTGGGAAACTCAGGTTGATACTATCGAAGAAGGTGAAACTACCACACGCAGTTTTAAGGTTCGCGCGCAGGATAACGATGCGGTTGTTGATGCTTTAACTCCTGCTCGGAATAAGGGCGAGATTTATTTATTTAATGACCGCAATATGTGGTTTTTTAAGCCTACTTTAAAAAAACCAGTTGTGATTTCACCGCGACAAAAATTAACGGGCCAAGCTGCCAACGGTGATATCGCAAGTACCAGATACGCACGGGACTATAATCCAACGCTAGAAAAAACGGACACCGTTAATGGTGAAAAAGTTCACGTTTTATTATTGAAAGCAAAAACGAATAACTTAACTTACGATCAAATTCGTTATTACGTTCAAGATAAAACAAAATTAGCAATAAAGGCCGAGTTCCTGACTTTGCAGGGTAAACCGTTTAAAATCGGGGAATTGAAATACGATAATTCGATTACCATCAAGGGCGAAAAAATTCCATTCGTCAGTGAGTTGAAAATTACGGATGCAAAATTTGCGCAAAACCAAAGTGTGATCAGATATAAAGATCCAAAAATTGCATCATTTCCAAAATCCATTTTCAGTGTGAATAATTTATCGCGATGAAATATCAAAGCCTAATTGCCATTCGAAATCTGAAAAAGAACTGGAGACACAGTCTTGCGGCGTTGTTATCAATTACCGCGGCTTTTTTCTCTATCGTTGTTTTTCAAGGTTACATGGTAAGGGTTGAAGATCTTTACCTGGAATCATACCGACATCGGGCAATGTTAGGTGATTTAATTATCGAGAACCGAACTTTAAGAACCCCCGAGGGAAAATCGGAACCTTGGAGATTTTTGATTACCAAAGAAGAACAAGATTCGATTAAGAGTTTCTTGAAAGCAAACTCGGACGTTGACCAGCACGTCAGTTTCCTTACGACTCAAGGACTGATTACGAATGGTAAGACCGCCGTTATTTTTGTGGGCTACGGTTACGATGTGGACAATGGTTATCCAGTCAGGGGCGAGAAGTGGCAATTTAATACTCTGTTTGGAAAACCTTTAACAAATGCTCCTTCCGAACCAATTCCCATCGAGAGCCAAGTACTATTGGGCCAAGCACTTGCACGTACGATGGGATGCCTTGGTGACCCGGACCAAAAGATTTATGATCGCGATGGTTACTATTATCCCAACGAAAGATCTTTTTCCTGCAAGAATCCGAACATCCAGTTAAGTGGTACAACTATCTCAGGCCAATTGAATGCGATGGATTTACAAGTACAAGGCATTATGGATGCTGGATATGCAGATGTGGATCAGCGCTGGGTTGTAATGCCTTTACCGACAGCGCAGACATTATATAACACCGATCAAATTACTTACATGTCAGTGCTTTTAAAAAATCCAAATATGGTTCCCAGATTCGTAAAGGCTTTTTCAGAACAAATAGAAAGTCAGCATCCTAATTTGAAGATCCAAAAGTGGCAGGATCATATGTTGGGTGACCTTTATATGAGGACGATGGAGCTTCTTTCGATTTTCAGAAATTTCGTTGTGATCGTAATCGTTTCGATATCCACGCTTTCAGTTTTCAACACGATGATGAAGATTATTTTAGAGCGAACCCGTGAAATCGGAATGCTTCGCAGTTTAGGCTTCAAACAAAATATGGTCCGAATGATCTTTGTATTAGAAAGTCTTTATTTAACCGTGGTTGCGTGCGGGATAGGGGCTATTTTCTCTATGTTGTTTAGTTTTACGGTTTCAAGAATGGGCATCATGTACAAGGCCGGGTTACTTTCAGAGCCCATCGCTTTCAAAATTCTTATTTCACCTAAGGCCTATTTATTAAGTTTTATTTTGTTAATGATTATTTCGGGAATCACAACTTGGTCAGTTGCCGGAAGAATTTTAAGGAAAAAGATCATCGACTGTTTAAATCATGCATAGAAAACGAATTTTTATATTACTAGCCCAATTCTTTATTTTAGCGGCAGACGCTAAACCCAGCAATTGGTCTTTTGATAAGAATGTGGAAGTTTTCTTTGATGTATCAGGGCAAGAAGTTCGCGAAAAACAGGCCAATAACGTAAATAACCGAATTTTAGATTTGCCAAAATACACGGGGCTTTTTGAACTTCGCCCAGATTTTAAATTATCATCAGACAGATCCAAAATAGTTTTACGACCGCAATATACTGTCCGCTCAATGCAGATCGAACACTACTTTCCAGATGAAACAATTTCTCGAACCATTGGTAAAGCTCAACTTAATGATTTTTTTATTGAAAACTTGTGGACGGATTCTTTCACAACCGTCGCTGGTCTACAGGTCTACCAATGGGGCCCGGCCGAATTGATAAACCCTTCTAATCCACTTTTTACTTTCGCCCGTGAACAGCGGGGGCTTAACTACAAAGAAAAGGGCAAGGTACTGGTTCGCTCGAACTGGTCGCCTAACCAAAACTGGAGCTTAATGTTAATCGGCGAGCCTATGTCGAATGGCGAAGCAGAATTGCGTGCGGGCGAACAGTTTAATGAAAAAGGTTTAGTAAAGGGCGAGTGGCGCAGTAAAAGTTCTTTAAACTATGTCGGAGTGGTTGCGGGTCGGGAACGTGAGCAACGTTTTTTCTTCGGTGAATATTTTAATTTCACACCTTGGGACGGTTTTTCTTTTTATGCGGATGCACGACATCCCCAAGGTTATACCGCGTGGATTCCGCGAACTACCTCAGGTTTTGTCGAGCTCCGTGACGACCAGCTTTACGACCCTACTAATTTTTATACGATCTCGGTTGCGGGAATACGATGGGAGAGCCGGAATGATTTCCGGCTAGAATTCGTTCATAATGGTGTCGGTTGGGATAAGAATCTTTTTGAACGTTCTTTGGCATCGTTAAGCCAGATATCACCGTTTACCGCTTCTAATTTTTCAAGGTTCTACCGTCCCGGCTTTGATCTTTTAACTGAAAATTATATTTATGCTTCGTTGCGAATTCCAGATCTGGGAAAAAAACAAAATATTACTTTGTACTTCTTTAATCTGCATTCTTTGACGGATGATTCAGGAATGGTACAGGGTGCAGTTGATAAACCGTTTACCGACACGATTGTCGGTTACGGTGAACTGGCAGCTAATTATGGTAAAGATAATACAGAGTTTAAACTTCTGTCGGATAATTTTTTTCGATTTGGAGTCAGATTAGTATTTTAAGAAGAAAAGGATTTCTTCATGCTGGAACTTCGCGAAAAGGATCTAGACGCTTTTTTTGAGGTGCCGTTGAATGCCTACGGCCCGGATTTCCCTTTTGTTTCCGAGATCAAAGCTGATCTCGAGAGATTCCTATCATTAAAAAATCCATTATTCCGCGGCCCCCAAGATTATTCCTTTTTCACGGTCCATAAAGACGGGAAAGCCGTCGGTCGAATCGTGACCCATATTCACGCAAGATCAAATGAAGTCCACAAATTAAAAAGATCTTACTTTGGTTACTTCGACTGTATAAATGACGAGGAAGTAGCAAGACTGCTATTGAAGCAAGCCGAAGACTTCGGGCGCCGGCATGGATGTAATGAATTAGCGGGAAATTTTAATCTAACCGCAATGCAAAAAGTCGGAGTAGTTACTAAAATTCACCGCCATTACCATTACACTGATCAAATCTTTGCACCGGAATACGTAGCTGCATTATTAAAGAAATGTGGGTACGAAGCTTTTTTTCCAATGTGGACATTTGACGCTTTAATTAAAGATATTCCGATAGAAGCAATGAAGGGTCCCAAGCAAAAAGAAGTTCTGGAGAATCCAAAGTTTAAATTCGAGAAACTAAAATTCGGAAACACCAAGAGCTTAATGGAAGCGATGAGGATTTGTTTAAATGACGGGTTTAGCGATAACCCTATGTTTGTTCCGTTGACTCAGGAAGAAGTTGAATTCCAAGCCAAAGATTTAATGTTGATTGTGGATCGCCAGACCTCAATCGTTTGTTACGAAGGCGGAAAACCTATCGGAGTGATAATTTGTATTCCTAATCTGAACCCAATGCTTAAAGAAATGGGTTCACGTTATGGTTGGACTACGCCTTGGTATTTTATTAAGCATAAATTCATCAGAGATTCTGCACTGATGATTTTTTACTCCGTTAAAAAAGAATATCATTCGCAAGGTGTAAACGGCGCTATGTTGTATGAAGTGCTTAAGGCACTAAAACGGCGGGGATATAAATCTTTAGGCGGAACTTGGGTTGCCGAGGAAAATAAACCTTCCATGCGGCAAGTTGAAAAGATGGCAGGCCACCCTATGCACGAACTGCACTTATATAGGAAGTCACTGTAATGGAAATATCTTTAGAAGACCGCCTTC
>JAZKJI010000145.1:4791-6217 GCA_040384405.1 Bdellovibrionota bacterium | reverse complement strand
AAATTCTTAAGTTGGGTTTCATGATCGGGATTAAGTTTGATGTGGTGGGCTTGGGGTAATTCGACAAATGTTGACCATCTTAAAGAGCAATCAAGGTGCCTGTGCAAATCAATTTTAGGCAGCCTGCGCAGCTCGAAAGATTCGAATTCCATGACGGGCACGCTACCATTGGTTTTTATTTGTGTCTCTTGAAAAAAAATGAGATCAAATTTCTATGAAACCATTAAATACTCCGATCAAACTCGCTGGTAATCCCCAAAGTGTTCCCCATTACAAAACAAGTATTAAAACTCCCATGGGAATACTGAATGTTAGCGATCCTCAAGCGTTACGCGCGCTAATTTCCTTAATGGATATGGAAGCAGTTATCGGAGGCGCGGCGTCCCACTTCGGTGGTCCTTCGGCGTTAGCAGAATTGGTTAGCGTCGTCCATGGGGTGGTTTTTGATGAAGCCCATAAACTTCGACGGCCTTGGTATGAAATGTTTAACGTGATAAATGATATTGGACACTGCGAAAATATTTTTTACGCACTAAAAGCGAATTACGGTTTTGCTGATTTAACCTTCGAAGATTTACGCGGGTTTCGGTCTATTACTTCACCATTAACGGGGCACGGTGAATCGCATTTATTTCCCGAGGGAGTGTTACTAAGCAATGGTCCCCTTGGATCTGCATTTCCACAAACTCAAGGTTTATCAGCTGCTGATAAACTCGCACATCGCGAAAGAACAACGGTCTGCTTTATTTCTGATGGTGCTTGTATGGAAGGCGAAGCGAAAGAATCCTTGGCCGCTATTCCAGGATTAGCCGCGAAAAACATGTTAAATCCCTATGTTCTGATAATTTCGGATAACAACACAAAACTTTCCGGGCGCATCGACAAAGACGCATTTTCCATGGAGCCAACTTTTAAATCAATGACGGCACTTGGATGGAAAGTAATTCCATTAGAAAAAGCCCACGATCTTGAAGCTTGCGCCGAAGCATTCGTGCAAGCACTTCACGAAGCACGCGCAAACCCTTCGGTCCCCGTTGCTATTCAAGCCAAAACCGTAAAAGGTTATGGAATTAAAAAATTATTTGAATCTGCAAGTGGCGGCCATGGTTTTCCATTAAAAAAATCTACCGAACTAAACGACTTTATGCGCGAAATTTTTGGTTCTACCCAAATGCCGGTTGCATTTACTCAGTGGACTGAAAATTTAACCGATAAAGAAAAGGGCCTGGGCGGTGCGAACGAGCCCGGCGAAAAAATTCAAAAGGGTGTGGCCTCTGCACTGATCGAAGCTGCAAAAAAAGGTTATCCGATTTTATCTGTTACTTCTGATCTTCCCGGATCAACCGGCCTTGCTGATTTTAGAAAAGAATTTCCTCATCATTCAATTGATGTCGGAGTCGCAGAAAGTAATATGATTTCAATGGCC
>JAZKJI010000145.1:0-4781 GCA_040384405.1 Bdellovibrionota bacterium | reverse complement strand
GTCGTTGATACTTTTGCCCAGTTTGGAGTTACGAAAGGTGCGCTGCCATTAACTATGGCTTCCCTTTCTGATGCTCCGATCATTGGAATTTTCTCTCATACCGGGTTTCAAGATGCTGCCGACGGGGCATCTCACCAAGCGCTTAGTTATTTAGCGATGACGAGCTCTATTCCCCACGTAAAAGTTTTTGCGTTGAGTACCAGTCAAGAAGCCCATCACTTGATTGGCCAGGCGATTGAAGAATTTAAACACAACCAAGAACACGGGCAAAATGTAAGTTACATTTTCTTTTTGGGTCGCGAAAACTTTCCAGCTTCGTACATGGAAAAACCAGCTTATGATTTGGAACAAGCTCAAGTTCTATTCGACACGGCTAACAAGTATGAATCCGGCGTTACGATTGTAACTCACGGTTCGCTGGTGGGCGAAGCTTTGAAAGCCGCAAAGCAATTGGAATCGAAAGGCACTGGGGCCGTTGTTATCAATTCTCCATGCATTAATCATCCCGATTTGAAAACAATTAAACACGCGTTGGAAAAAACCGGGCATCGTTTAATTGTTGTCGAAGATCATCAGTACATTGGTGGATTTGGTCAAATTTTGGCGCACGCTTTGGTTCACGAAAAATCCGTCGCCAAAGCCGGTCTGCATATGGAGACACTGGCAGTGGATGGTCACTTCGGACAAAGTTCATATACGGCTTTAGCTTTATATAAAAAACACGGATTGGATTCAGAGTCTATAGTTCAAGCTGCCCATAGTTTGACGACAGTTAATTAACGAAATTAAAACAGCTCGCTAGCTCGGGGCTGTTTTTTTGGGTAGTAGCGACTAATAAATTGTATTTGTTAAAGGTCGCTGTGATGTACGGATCTTTTCTCATCTCGGCATAAAATTTTTGATAATTATTTCCCGCTATTTTGACCGCGGCCAAAGCTCGTTTTTTTCCTTCGGCAGGATTTGGTCCATACATCGATAGGGCCGCAAGATTAATGAATCGCCCGTCTTGAATTCCACGTCTGCCCATCTCAGCGCGCACTTCGGGCATGCGATCTTCACGAATGTGTTTGAAGTAGGCCATCGACATAATCAAACTTCTTGCGACGCCTTCACTTGGATGAACGAGTGGGCAATACGGCATCGAGAAAGCGGGAATTTCCGCTAACGGGTTTACCAGAAAACTGAACGTTAGTTATGTATCGATTCGCTTCTTTGCTGAGTGCCTGGAGCGCCGAAGAAGTTAGTTGACCTAATCCAACACCCCCTTCAGAGGCAACACTAAAATTGAATAAGCTTTCGTTACTCATCTTCATGAAAATTAATCGCGCATCCATTTGAATATCGTCACTCATGCATTCAATCGCGCTGTTAAACGACCAAGTTAAATAGTCGATCATTTCAGAGGTATAACAAATATCTTGAGATGATCTTCCTAGTCCTCCAGCAGTAACGGAACCGCAAAAACGTGAATTGTTTCCGCCCGTGGACATTTTCAAAGCTGCTTCAACGCAATTTCTTGAGACACGATTTGTTAAAGCGATATTTAAATTCTTCCCCGTCATGCGCGCGCCTGCGGTTCCAACATTAGGAGCAGCTTCGCACTGGTCACCAATTTTCGAAAGATTTTTATCACGCCATTGCCGATAGCTTTTAACAAATGGAAATTCACGATCAGTTTCGAATGCAAATGCAATTTTCGAATTGGAGACGAGCCCCACTTCACATTTTGGTGCGCCGAAACTTTTTAGGGAAAACAAAACAGTAAAAATAATAAATATAGAATAAAAAATGAAGGGCCTCATCAAAGGTCTTATCGGCGTGATTTTACTTTAGGTTTAGCGTTTTAGAGGCAGCGGATGGTCAGTATTAAACTCGTGAACTTTCATCTTCCAAAAAGCTAAATCCTGAATCGGCAGACTAAGGTCGATCTCGGCTAGTTTAAGAGAAAAATCGAGACCCTCTTGGCGCAGAAAAGCACTCTGGCGGCGGTAGCTCCGCTTTTGAAACGAAGTTCTTTTAAACAATCCCGGAATCAAAGAAAGAGCCCGGTGAAAAAAAGAAATTTCTAATTTGTACATACCGAGTTCGTCTCGCATAAATGTATCTAATTTTTCATCCGTTAAAATTTGTTCCACATCTAGTGGCTCGTCATTGGATATCGCCTTTATCAATGAAAATAAAAATGCACAGAATAACTCGGTTGGATCTTGTTGATTAATTACATCTTCAAAATGATGAAGATAAGTTCTAAAAATAACTTGGGCATCATGATTTTGCATTGCTGAATGAAGCGAAGGCATGATCTTTTCTAAAACTTCCAAATCCATTAATTCGAACCATACGCGCGCTGAATCTTTAAGGCGCATGATTTTTAGATACTCTTCCCGTTTTCTGGGAAGGACAGATCTAGCAACTTCAGCTGCGTGAGATTGAATTCCGTGACGAAGTTCACCATCTAAATGCATTCCCAATTTATGCGCCAATCGAATTCCGCGAAGTACACGAATAGGATCTTCGATAATTCGCTCGCCTGCGGGGCCAATCATTCGTAGAGTTCTGGTGGCCAAATCATCAAGGCCATTTACATAATCAAGAACTTCGTTTTTCACCGGATCATAAAATAAAGCATTAACGGTAAAATCCCTGCGCTGAGCATCTTCTTCGGCAGTTCCGTAATAATTATCACCGATTGTTCCTTCTACTTCCGCCTCTTCGGGTAATCGGTTTCTACGAAAAGTTGCAATTTCGAATTGGCGCTCGCCGCGTTTCGCTAACACCAATTTAAAACGTCGTCCGATAAGAAATGAATAAGGAACTCGGGATTTAACCTGTTCGGGTTTTGCGCTTGTCGCGATATCGAAATCTTTCGGGTGATAGCCTGCTAATAAATCCCGTACACAACCGCCAACTAAATAGGTTTCGTATCCATCGCGCTGTAAACGCTCGACAATGCTGACCGCTGACGGATCTAAATCACCTGATTGAAGTTGAGGCTTAGCGGTTTTAGTCATAAAGTCACACTCGAGGATGAAACCATGAGTCAGACCCTATCCCAATTTCACCACTCTGTCACCGGACCAGAATCAGGAAGACGCTGGGTTTTTCTGCATGGGTTAATGGGCTATTCCCAGAACTGGCGGCGAATCGTCCTTGCTCTTGAAAAAACCGAGCAATGTTTGGTGTTCGACCAACGAGGGCATGGCCGAAGCTTTAAACCGGTTAATGGTTTTTCGCCGGAAGATTATGCATCGGATTTAAACAATATTTTAAATGAGCTTGGATGGGATAAAATCATATTAGTGGGACACTCCATGGGGGGCCGTAATGCTATGGCCTTTGCTGCTTTGTATCCCGAAAAAATGCTGAAGTTGGTTGTGGAAGATATGGGGCCGGAAAAACGGGAAAATGCACATCTTTACTACCAACATTTATTGGATTCAGTCCCCACTCCTTTTGTGAATCGGGAGGCCGCTAAAAGTTTTTTTGCCAATGAATTTTCGGCCAAAGTTTCCACGAAAGAGCGGGAAGGCGTACTCTCCCAATTCCTTTACGCAAATATGGAAGAAAAGCAGGACGGCAGTATTGACTGGCGATTTTCAAAGGACGGAATCATAAAATCAGTTATCGAAGGTCGCACCAGTGATCGTTGGGCATATGTGCCAAAAATTAACTGCCCTACTCTACTGATTCGGGGTCAGAACTCCTCGGAATTTCCTAGGGAAAGTTATGAAAAAATGCTAGAAATGAATCCACAGTTCCAGGGCCTGGAAATTCCTAATGCAGGGCATTGGGTTCACTCCGAGCAACCGGAACTGTTCGTCGAGGCGATAAAAAGATTTACTTCGATGTAGGTACCGATTATTTCACGTAACAAGACACCGCCGGCACCCATGCCAGAGCGCTTTTCAAGGTTTGTAATGGATAAAAAATTTAGTGAATTCGAATTTGCCCCACAGTTAACAGAAAATATCAAAAATCTTGGTTATGAAAACTGCACTCCGATTCAAACGGATGCGATGCCGATTATTTTAAAAGGACAAGACGTTGCGGGTTTAGCACAAACCGGAACTGGTAAAACTGCTGCTTACTTAATTCCCCTTCTTCACCGAATTATCACGGGTGACTTTGCGGACTGGAAAGCCCGCCAATTTATTTTAGTTTTAGTTCCTACCCGTGAATTAGCTGAACAAGTTTTAGAAACCTTCCAAAAATTATCAGCAGGAACCGGCCTTCGCGGAACTGCGGTATATGGTGGCGTTGGTTACGATAAGCAAAAAGAAGCATTGGCCGAAGGACACGAATTTATTTTCGCAACTCCGGGACGATTGATCGATTTATACAAAGAACACGTTGCTGATTTAAAACAAGTTCGCGCCGTTGTGTTCGATGAGGCCGATCGTTTGTTTGATATGGGTTTTAAAGATGATATCCGCTTTGTTCTTTCCCGAATTCCACGCGAAAGACAAATGTTGGTTTTCAGCGCAACTTTGAATCTTGATGTGATCAATACTTGTTACGAATTTGGATCGCACCCGGTTGAACTGAATTTAAGCCGCGATAAAGCAACGGCTGAAAATGTTCATCACGTAATCATGCACGTCGGACAAAATGAAAAACCGATGTACTTGCTTACGCTTTTACAAGTGCATAAGCCAAAACAAGTCATCGTATTTACTAATTTTAAAAATCAAGTAGAACGCGTTGCTGATTTTTTAACTAAGAACCAAATGCCAGCGATGGCAATTTCAAGTTTGATGACTCAAGCTCAGCGCAATAAAGTC
>JAZKJI010000144.1:2630-15185 GCA_040384405.1 Bdellovibrionota bacterium | reverse complement strand
CGAACAGTCCGCTAAAACTACGACTAAGAAAAAAGTTAAAACAACTAAGACGACGACTTCAGAATCTAAATCAGCTTCCGAGTCAAAACCTGCTACTGAACCCACAACTGCGACTCGATCATCCGAGACCGCCACGGGAAATGATTCCGTGAATTCGGAATCGAAAACCGATTCGCCTCCGCCGACTCGAGACGCGATTATTTATCCCCACCCAACTACCCCGTCTGCTACAGAGTCTGTAGAGCCGGCAGCGAAAATTGCGGGACCATGGAGTGCAGAATTAATTTATTCTCCATGGGATTTAATTGTCCCCTCGAAATATGGTTTTTCCGTTGATTACATTCCGGGAAAAACCGGCTTCTCATTTGAATTTTTACGAAGCTCTTTTGGGGTTCCTTTTTACGTAACTGATTTAGGAAAAATATCTGATACCAGAATTTCGGCTTTGGGCCGAACGTTTTTTGGTGACTCATTTAATTTAAGCTATGGTCTTAGTTACATGAGTATCCACGTACAATTAGGTGACGAATATTTAAAAAGCATTTCCGGCGGATACTATCCAGGCATTGAAGGATTAAAGTTAGATACTGTCGGCCCCGCAGTGGGCTTAGGAAATCGGTGGATCGTCGCAGATCACGTTGTGATTGCGGTTGATTGGATCAGTTATAGCCAGCCGTTGTTAATCTTAAAACGGGAGCATCCGTTCACCGATAAGACCGGTAGCGAAGACCAACGATCACAGGTTGATCGATTGTTAAATGTTGCTTCCTATTTTCCACGGATTACTTTGGCGAAGATTCAGGTTGGGTGGGCGTTCTAATTTCCGAAGTCTGTTGGTCGCAACGATATCCATCGGCTGACCGCAACGGGTTCCGTCGGTTGACCGCAGCCGAAGCCGTTCGTCGCACCCGTATCCGTCCCGTTTACCGTACGGTTTTCCGATTTATATTGAAGGTTATTTCTTAGATCTTTTTTTTCAGATTCATTTAATCTACTTCACTAACTCCAGAAGAAATTTCATAGGCTTTAAACAGTTCGAATCATTTTAATAATTAACGCAATGTTTCTGGAGCGTTCAGGTTTTTTCTATTAATATTTCCAATTGGATAATAGAAGCCTTCGCAATAAAAAGATAAATTTTCTATCGGGCAAGTTCCGTCATTAGTGTAGGAATTGAATGAGGAATCGCAGTGCGATGTGAGTTGTTTGCAGGCCGAGGAATATACGCATCGGAAAACCGTACGGTAAACGGGACGGATACGGGTGCGACGAACGGCTTCGGCTGCGGTCAACCGATTCAGCCAGCCCACATCCAATCACTGTGAAAGCAAAAAAAATCGGCGATTTTTGGGGAATCGCCGACCAAACAGTTTTTCATTTCGAAACCTGTTTTGATAAAAAATTTAAGTATGCGCCTTCCAATACTTTTCAGCATTGTTAGCACTCACTTTGTGAGAAACATCAGCCCAAGTTTCTCGGAACTTTTGCGCAAACGCTGCCGTTCCCATTGCACCAATGAATGGAACAATGATGTCTCGAATTTTGCTGCCCGCTGAACTTCCGCCTTTCATTGCGGCGGCGCCTACGGAAGCTGCTGCTGGTCCAACGTGTTTCATACCATTTGTTAGTCCGCTCGTTAGACTGCTTACTGCTCCACTACCCGTTAATCCGGCAAGGCCACCTGTCAATGCTGTTGCGTGCGGAGCAATGGCTGCCATTGCGCCCGGTGCTGCGGCTTGAACAAATGGTAATGCTTTTCTAGCTAGCGGTAGCAAAACTTTACCGTATCTTCCTATTGCATAAAGGCCGATACCTGCAATCAAAAGACTTCTGACTGGATGCTGAGTTGCCTCTGTGTAAAAACTTGTTTTCATAACATACCCCTTATGTCCGCCCCGAACCATGCCCTCTTTTAATGGAGGTCCCATTAACCCTTCATTTTCACGAAGATGTGGGATTGATGAACCGCGCGCTTGCGCCTGGTACATACTTCGCTCCATATATAAGTCCACGGTGCGAGGGAAAAATGTTCTAAGAATGTGAAATGCTCTTGAAGCACTGCCAATGTAAACATCCCGTTGTGGACAAGTTGCCGCTCGTAAAATCGCGCGTGCAACCACATCCGGATGATAAACCGGAGCTGGCAATGAAGGTGCTCCGGATCTTAAATGATTTCGTGCGTGTTGCGTATACGGAGTATCAACACCCGCCGGTCGAACCAAGGTCACGGCGATTGGTAAATTTAATTTTTCCATGTCCATGCGAAGTGCGTCTGTATAAGCTTTCACCGCATGTTTGCTGGCCGAATACATTCCTTGTTGAGGAATCGCAATTTCGGAAACTTCGCTTCCTAAGTTAATGATTGCTCCACCTGTTTGGGCCATCGCCGCAACGGCAACGCGACTGCCATGACGAATACCCCAGAAATTTGTTTCAAAAATTTGTTTTTCTTCTTCTAAAGGAGTTTCAATTAAATATCCGTAGGCAGAAACACCGGCATTATTAACCCAGGTATCAATAGTTCCAAATTGTTGCATGGCTTGGTCCCGTAATGCTTCCATGTCTGAGCAACTAGATACATCCGCTGGCACTGCTAAAACTTGGCAACCTTGTTTGCGAAGGTCTTGAGCGATCTCAACAAGGTCGGCTTCATTTCTTGAAGATAAAACTACTTTTGCACCTTTCAACGCTGCCA
Source organism: Bdellovibrionota bacterium (assembly GCA_040384405.1). Lineage (GTDB taxonomy): Bacteria > Bdellovibrionota > Bdellovibrionia > Bdellovibrionales > Bdellovibrionaceae > JAZKJI01. The sequence continues at coordinate 12,490 of JAZKJI010000144.1, read as the reverse complement.
TTCGTGCGGTCGCAAGTCCGATGCCGCTGGAAGCTCCGGTGATAACTATTACTTGTTCATTCAGGGGTTTTAATGTGATTTTTTCCTGGCGCATAATTAACTCCTTTAAGAAATGCATTTCGCATTTCTGCTGGTAACGACCCAATAGAATTGCAAGACCCGTACTCACCTATTTTAATTGAAGTGCGATCTAGAGAGTTTTGGATGGGGAAAATCACCACCCCCCAGGGAAAATGGGCCCCTTGACTGGGAAAAACTGGATTTATTTCTAGTGATTATTTTTTGTGCGTTTAAAATATTCGCGAAAAACTTTTTACGGATTTTCGAAATAATTAATTCGGAAAGTTGCCTAAAAATTGAGAATTAGTTTTTAGGACTGCTTTAAGTTTGGATCTAAATGCTTTAAATAAAATTTCATCTCATCGATGCTTTCATGGATGTCATCTAAAGCACGATGCTGATTTTTCTTTTTGTACTCGATGTTATATTTATTCCGTAAAATAATTTTCCACGAACTAACATCCAACATTCTGTAATGAAGCATTTTTGAGAAATCTTTAAAGTAGCGATCAATAAAAAGCCGGTCCTGAGCAATCGAGTTTCCGGCTAGAATTGGTTTTTCCCCGGTGGGCGGAAAATGTTTTCGCACTAACTGCATCAATTCATACTCGGCATTGTCCGGAAGCATTCCCTTAGGAACTTTTTCCGTTAGGCCAGATTTATAATGATGCTCGCGGTTCCATTTATCCATGTTATCCAGATACATCTGCGGTTGCTTGATAACCGTTTCAAAACTGGCGTACTCGTTGAAGTCATAGTCGGTAATAACGGCCGCGACCTCGATCACGACTTCCCGCTCGACATTCAAACCAGTCATTTCCATGTCTATCCAGAACAGTGATGCCATACTAGCGATGAATTTCTGTAACTTTAAATCCGCCAGCAGACTTAACTGCTTTTTTAACGTCGCTATCTTTTAATTTAGTTCCTTCTTTAGGAACGATCACAACTTCACCAATTTTTTTATTGGAATCAGTCGTTCGTACTTCACAAGATTGCAAATTAGGAAGCGCACAAACTTTTTCTTTAATGGAAGCTTCACAAGCCTCGCAGTGCATACCCTTAACTTCGTAAGTCACTTTGCCAGCAACTTGAGCCGGAGGATTCGGAGTAGCCGGAACCGGAGTCAAAGGCGTCGTTTTTTCCACCGCATTTTCGGGTGATTGTTGCTCGCCAACGGGCTTAGCAAATGAGGATGCTGAAAAACCAAGCAAAGTTAAGATCAAAAGTAGTTTCATAGGTTTAGTCCTTGGATGTGGGAGATTGTTTGGCGCCCATTACAGCGGTTTTCTGGCGAAAGGACAACCCTTTATTCTTTGGGTTCGGAGTACCGTCTGTTTTGCCTAAAAAAAGAGGTTGAACTCGAGGTTTCGTTTCACTATATTGATCAACTCTTGGCGCGGGGTGGTAGTTAAGTTGGTTATAACGTCCGCCTGTCACGCGGAAGGCCGCGGGTTCGAGTCCCGTCCACCCCGCCAATTTTTTCGAAGAAAAAATAAAACCCGAAATTGAACCTGAAAATAAAAAAATAATTGCGGCCATAATTAAGGATGCGAAGTACTAGGGACTCGAATGGAGAGAGAGTACCATTGTCATTTGCGACCAACGGAAGCAATTGATAATGGGCGGCACGCCACGATGGCGTGACGAGCGAACGGTGCCGTCTCTGGCAGGAAGCGGCCACGATGGCCGATTCCGAGAAGAACGAGTCCCGTCCACCCCGCCAATTTTAAAGACGACCTGCGGTCGTTGCTCACTTCCCCTAAATTTTAAAATTGCTATTTTCCGCTGCAGCTTCCGCATCAGCGTAAGGTTTTCGTCTGCGGTTTTTCGTGCGACGGAACGAGCAAGCTCGGCCTTATTTTTAAGTGGCTAGCCGTTCTGGCCAATTTCTAACGAATGAAGACAGACTTGCAATTTTTAATCGTCGGATTGTAATCATGCAGACCACGAAAGACTTCGGGTATTCCAACATTTTCATTGAGGTATTCCAGTGCCCGTTCTGAATTATCCTGGTGTTGGTATACCCACGCGGCGCCATTCCCGGTTGTATGCGAATACCGATCACTCTGGTTTATCTCATAGTCGCCGTTTCGATGCCATCCAGAAGCAGTCCTGCGGATTTCCGCCTTAATTTCTTTGGGTAGTGCCTTTGGATCGGCCGTGTACCACTCTACCGCTTCCGGATTAACGACGATCCATTCTTTCCAAGAGACATTTCCAAAACTGGCAATGTGATAAATCAAATCGATTCCATCAGGAATAGTTTGTCGGGCGATCCCATATCCACTGCGAAGCTCAAATATTTTTGAATCACGCCTAATTTTTAAAGTTAATAATTTCGGAGAAGCGCGGACGGTACTACCGTCTACTAATTTTATATCTGAATAGTCCGCAAAAATTTCGCCGTCGTGAGTAGCCATCGCCGCAGTGGGATGTGCCCAAGTATACAGCGCATATTCTGGGGCGTTTGTGTGCTTTCGAAGTTCTTGATTCGGTCGGGTCGCCTTTAGGGGGAATTTACCGGTTTCTAGAAATCTTCTGGCCATATCATTCAGCCTCGTAGCGGGCGTCCAATGAAATAGATACTCCGGTGGAACCAGCACTCCGTTCTGATAAGCACTCTTACTCCACGGCTTTGCCGGTTCGGCATGTGCTGGAACCGCAATAAAAATTGTTAGACAGATGGCTAAGAGGCCAGCGCCAACAGCTGCAAGGAGCGATTTAAAGTGCCGAAAAGAAACTTTTAGTTCCATGACTTTAAAGTTTGCAAAAGCCGTGCATGACAAGTGTCTCAAAATGAAACTCTTATGAACTTGGAAAACAAGGTTTAATCTTTGAGTGCTCCGGCATTTTTTGCCGTAATTTTCTTTTGCGACTTCGCACGTAAAGAAAAAAACTCTTGAAGCATATCCATGTTTAATTTCGCCGGAGCAGCCTTTCGAATCAAAGGAAGTAAGTCCCTCTCTTCTTCTTTCAAATGATGCTCCATATTTTCTGCTAATACATTTGCATGAGCACTCCAGGTCAGAGCGTCGTCCGTGGATTCCATGCGTTTCATCAAGGTATCCGCAATGTAATGTTCGACATAGCCTTCCGCGATCTTAATATGCATTTCCCTGCCAGTTAATTTCAGACTTGGTACATACACGGCTTTTTCTTCGGCAACGCTGTGGGATTTTAATAACGCTGCAAAGGAATCGTAAGCCCTTCGACGTACAGACATTTTTTCATCCGTATTTTTAAGGACGCCTAAATAATTTCTCAATGCCTTGTGATCAGCTTTAACCGCTTCGACCACATCTTTCGGGTGCATTGAAAGCAGATCATATATTTGCTCGGTAATTTTTTTGGCGCCGCCCTTAATATATTTTGTAACTTTCGCAGAATTGGCGATCTTGGATCTGGCTCTAGACATTTTGTTAATTTCCTTAATGGTTTCGATTCCTCATCACGTTGCTGAAGTGAAGCCAGTTTATTCAAAATTCCAATGGAAGTATATATAATCCGAATGGTCGCTAGAGCAGTTCTCGCGAATTTTTACGTGAAAACCTACGAATATCTAGTTAAGATCTATCGTGTTCAACCATGTTACGGTGATGGTGGGCCGGTTTGTCCCCTATTAGTAAACACGGGACAAAAACGGGGGTCTTATTAAAGTAATACGACTGTTTTTTATAATCGCGATTCTTGCGCAAACCTCTTTAACTTTCGCAAAAACCGTTCGCTATGAACTCACCGTCGAAAATAAAATCGTCAACCTCAGCGGAAAAAAAGACGTCGACTTCGCCCTTACGGTAAATGGTGGTATTCCTGCCCCAACACTTGAATTCACGGAAGGTGATGATGCGGAAATATTAGTTCGCAATAAACTTCCGGAAGAAGAAGTTTCGATTCATTGGCATGGCCTATTACTTCCACCCGAGGAAGACGGCGTTGCCTATGTAAATACGCCTCCCATCTTCGCGGGCAAAGAGCGCCTCTTTAAATTTAAAATCAGACAAAACGGAACTTTTTGGTATCACTCGCACACTGCCGTTCAAGAGCAAAAGGGTGTCTACGGCGCATTTATCATTCATCCGAAAAAGAAAGCCATCCCCTACGACAAGGATGCCGTCATTGTTTTGAGCGATTGGTCCGACGAAAACGCTGACAAAATTATTCAAAACCTTCGCAAAGATGGTGACTACTATTTATATAAGAAAGATTCAGTTCGATCGATTGGCGGAGCCGCCAAAGCCGGGGCACTGAAAACCTATTTCTCCAATGAATGGGACCGAATGGGCGGCATGGATTTGTCAGATGTCGGTTACGATGCATTTTTAATTAATGGAAAACGTGACTCTCAGTTACTTGTTGCTCATCCGGGGGAAAGAGTGCGCCTACGAATTATTAATGCCGGGGCCTCTAGTTATTTTTATGTCTCGATGGGCGTACCAATGACCGTCATCTCTGCCGATGGAGTTGATGTTCAACCTATTCAAACAAAAGAAATTTTAATGGGTATGGCTGAAACTTACGATGTCTTATTCACGGTTCCAGAGCACAAGAATTATGAACTTCGCGCGACGGTTCAAGATGTTACCGGATATGCTTCCGCTTGGATCGGTATGGGAGAAAAAGTTTTTGCTCTGAATAAGCCACTCCCCGATTTTTATGCATCGATGGATCACATGGGCCACGCAACTGGATCAATGGAAGGAATGGATCATTCGAAGATGCCGGGGCAAGATCATTCTAAGCACACGCAAGCGCCAACTAAAGAAGATCACAGCGCCCATGGTCCGCCTGTGACTGGTCATGGTTCACACGCAAGTGCTCCGGCTCCGCAGAAACCAAATGTTGCTACTAAAAATTCCCATGCAGCCCACTCAGCCCACGGGCCTCCGGCAAAAATTGTGGGCGGAATCGATTTCAGCACCCAATCCGACACAGTTCTTAAGCAAAATGCTTCTGCTCGCAACTTTACCCAAAACACCGTTCTCGAAACTTTAAGTGTTGATGGCCTGACTGCTTTAATGCCCACTACCCTTCCAAAAGATGCAGAGGTCCATGAATTGAAATTAGTTTTGGGCGGAGATATGGAACGCTACGTTTGGCATATTAACGGAAAAGCAATTCAACAAGATCGTCTGCTGATGATAAATAAAGGCGAAATCGTTCGGTTCATTTTCCAGAACGACACGATGATGCATCACCCGATGCACTTACATGGTCACTTTTTTCGGGTGATTAACGATCAAGGAGATAAATCTCCACTTAAACACACGGTCGATGTTCCACCTCATGGGACTCGCACGATCGAATTTTACGCGAATGAACCAGGTCAGTGGATGCTTCACTGCCACAACCTTTATCATATGAAGTCCGGAATGGCCCGGGTCGTTCGGTATAACGATTTCAAATTAACTCCTGACATGGATGCCCACGATAAACACGATCCACATCTGCACGAACATCTTTATACCTATGGACTTCTTGAGGCCGCGACAAACCACGCTCGGGCCGATTTTAAACTCATGCGCACTTGGGATGAAATCGCACTTAATCTTGAATCAAGAAGTAATTCAAAAAAGAATTTCGCTGTCGAAGGGAAATGGGATGTGGAAGGCGACCTATTGTATCGCCGGTGGTTTGGAAACTTTTTTAACGTAATGGCGGGTGGCACTCGATATCACGACGAAGAATTTGGAATGTTAGGCATGGGTTATATTCTGCCAATGCTGATCGAATCGCAGGTTTTTGTGAATCACAATGGAAAGTTTCGGTTGGATTTAGAAAAGCGTTTTCAGTGGACAAAGAATTTTTTTACGGACACCGAGTTTTCATGGAGACCAAATTGGAAGGGCGATAATGAAGGTGAATTCGAAATCTCGTTAATGTATGGCCCCAACTGGACATGGGCCGCGGGCGTGATGGTTACAAATGAAAGTGTGGGCGTGGGCGCGCAAGTACAATTCTAAACCTGAAACTCATTCTGTGCCGAAAAATTAAAACTCACCCTTTTTAGCTTTCCCATTTTTTCGGCCCTCTTCGGTTAATTTTGCCCAACGCTTTTTATTCTCGGCCTGTAGTCCTTTATTTTGCTTTCTCATTCCATGCTGCACTTCCGCTTGAAGCTTCTGATAACTTTGCCATCTTTCTTTCGAGATAGATTGGCTTGCTATTCCTTCTTTAATCGCACAACCAGGTTCGGTCTGGTGGCGGCAGTCGCTGAACCGGCAAGTTTGCATTAGCTCTTCCAAATCAGAAAATTGATTAGCCACTCCCTCTGCTTGATCATCCGACAGTTGAAGCTCGCGCATTCCCGGCGTATCGATGATCAGACCTCCGTAGCGGCTGACGTATAGGTTACGTGAAGTCGTTGTGTGGCGGCCCTTTTCATCGTCTTCTCGTATATCTTGCGTTTTAATTTGTTCGGTTCCGATAAGAAAATTTACCAATGTCGATTTTCCAACACCCGATGAACCGACAAAAACTGAAGTGGTTCCTGTCTGTAAGTAATCGGCAAAAAAGTCGGTTGCGTTGAAATCATTTTTTGTCAGGGGATGAATGGGTACATCCGGAAATTCTCTTTCCATATCTGCGATGACTTTACTAATATCATTTTCGCAAAGATCAGATTTAGTTAAAAGAATAATTGGCGTAGAACCCCCATCGCGGGTCATGGCCAAATACCTCTCGATACGGCGATAATTTAAATCGGAGTTGACCGACGTAGTTACGAAAACAAAGTCCACATTCGTTGATAGAATTTGAATATCCGTGGTCTCCCCGACCTGTTTACGGTGGAGAATTGATTTTCTTTGAAATATATGTTGAATAATTCCTCGGTCAGACTCGGATGTAAATTCAATCATTACCCAATCACCGACGGCGGGATAATCAGCCCGGGTTAAAGCACCGTGCTGCATTTTACCGCTGATGGAAGCCAACATTATTTGATCCGGGCCCGCCTGTACGCGGTAGAGATTTCTTTCCTCGCTAATTACTCGAGCTGGGAACTGAGTACTCGTGTCCAGTTCGGGAATTTGTTTTTCAAAAAAATCATCCCAACCAAACTGAAATAAGAATTTCCTATCGGAACTAAGCATGAAAACCCCTCAAGGAGAGCTTTGCATGATAAAGCAAAAAGAGCTAGTTCCCCTTCCGAGGACCCCAAGAAGGCCCAACTCCGGTGCTATTATCATTGCGAGGTTTGCCTGGTTGGAATTTACTAAATGCTTCCGATTTTTTGCCGGACTTCTGCGCTTCTTTTTTACGGGCGTTCATTTCAACAAGTAGATTGGGTTTTGCGGGAGTTTTTTTCATGTGCGTACGGTTAGCACAAAAAGTGGGCGATGCATCGAGAATTTAGCATTAGCCGCCGCTTTATTGGCTAATAGGTTACTTTTTATAGAGCATTAGGGGTCTAAAACAAGCATTAGGCCAGCGGCCTAATGCTTTCGGTATTAATATCGTCGTCTGCAGCTAAGAATCGAGCGAATGCGATCTGTCTTTGAAGCCTTATCAAACATAGTTTCAATGCCCACAAGTCTTTCAGCACGCTCTGGAGACTCGGCATTAATTTGACGAAGGCGTATTGTATATTTGTTTACTTCAGGGACTCGTAATGGCTTCATTCCTAAAGATGCAGCTGATCTCCAAAGTTGGTCATAGCTTGATATCGATGCCAGTTCTCCGGCCGCATTAATCTTAAATTCCTGAATATATCCATCGTAACAACCCTCTTTACTGCATGTAGAGTTACCCGCTTCTTCGTGAAGATAGATTCCGTTAATCTGTGTTTCAAAAAAATTGTAGGCGCGTGAGGAAACTGCCCCGTCAGCTCTGATCATCATACATCTAAAATTGGACTGACCTTCAATTGTGTCCGGCGTAATTGGCGCAGCCTGGGAAAATTTAGCAACACCCGCATTATAATCTTCACTAGCGAATGCAGTGGTACCCATTACGACCGTGGCAAGAATCAAAACCAAACGCATAATCATAAGAATTTCCTTTTGTTTCATATATAAATCTTCAGAAAGCATAAATGCCATAACCGTTCCGTCTTAGAACCAATATGGGGGATGCAAACGCTCTTAAGATGTCGAACTCACATATGTTCGAACAAAAATTGTTACTCCGAACTCAATCCATAAAGTAACGAAAAAATGGCTTTTATTGACCTGAAACAGAGACAAGTCGGCTCGAGCAGGTAAAATTGAAAATCTTTAGTGTTCCAGGAAAATCATTTTGATTGCGACTTTCCGAACTAAATTTCTGTAATTAATGGATCTAGTTTTCTTCCGTATATTTTTTAAAGTTATTCAGTATCGACTGCCACCCAATTTTCTGCATTTCTGCAGGATTTTGGGTTTGGCTTCCATCCGCGCGGAATACTTTCCGCCTACCTTCAGATCATTCGATGCCTTTGGGCAATGCCACTCGGGAATAGCGAAGTTCCAACGGGTAATATGCTGAGGCTCGGTCCAAAAAGACCAAACTTTTGGCAATGGAGCTGAGATATCTGCTTCGATTTGAATTTTCGATGGGTTCATTTTAATTCTTTCGATTGACTCATTTTAAATCTCCGGTCCGGTTATTTTCCGAAAATTTTGGAATACCGGTCAAATTATTTGGGTTTTCTCTAAGCAGAATACGGAGATGGAATTAACGCAGCTATTCCTGAACGTTCAAGAAACGTTGCGTTTAAATTCTGAAGACATATCTGGGCAAATGACTTTAATTTACACAGACATTCGGCAACCTTCAGAGGCATCCTGCACAAAAATCAGTTTATTGGATTTCATTAATAGAATATTACCCAATTTAATCCTAAGCTTTAAGCAACATCATGATTCCAACAAAGGCGGTACCTGTGGCTGAAGATATGAAAGCAGAATTAGAGCGATTAAGAGCTGAAAACGAAGCACTTAAAACCAAAAAAAACACCGGCGGAACTCTTTCAATGAAAGTCAGTGAAAAGGGAGCCTTGTCTGTTTATGGAATGGGACGTTTTCCTGTAACTCTTTATAAAGAGCAATGGCTTAAGTTATTGGGAATTGCAGATGAGCTTAAAAAGTTTATCGCCGAAAATGATAGCCGTTTAAAAACTAAAGAATAATTCCTAACGTCTAAAATTATAAATCCCCTTAAGTAACACCTAAGGGGATTCTTAAAATATTCGCCGCTTTACTTAGTTAAAATAATTTAAATTATTCTGCCTGCGCTGTATGCGTAATCTGGCAAGAAGCATCGGTTCTACTATATTTTTCGCACTCGATCTTATCAGCCGTAACGAAATCATCCCAACCTTCGTTTTCACTTAAATCTAAATCACGTAGAACTTTTGCGATCGCTTGGCCTTTATCCGGTCCTGATGTTTGGAAGTCCCCTTGAGTATCGGAATCTTCCCCCGTGCATTTTACGGACTGATATTTCTTTCCATTACTATAGGTAAAATTTGTTTCGTATTTCGAAGTTCCGCCACCGCAACCATCACCTTCATCGGAGTTTCTGAATTCTGTGATTTGGTAAACGCATACTTTATTTTCGCACTTAACGGGCTTGGCCCCTGCTTTGATCATTGCTTCGGCCAGACTTGATCCGATGTTTCCATGAACTTTTATGGTTCTTGGCGCTGGAGAATTATTTGCTACTGCCGCGCTTGTTAACAATGATACCGCTAATACTAGTGACAATTTCATAGGTACTCCAACGCATTCTTGTTTAATCAATCGTCCGGATACTACGTGAAGCTGTCGCAGAAAAACAGATGGCAAGATTTTCGACGTATAAAAGTTTCAACCTATCGG
>JAZKJI010000144.1:0-2620 GCA_040384405.1 Bdellovibrionota bacterium | reverse complement strand
GCTCAGACCACTTCAAACAAACAGTGCGATTAAACTCCCAAAGTCTCTTGCAGCGCCAAATAAATCTGATCCACGGTCATCTTAAGTTTCGCCGAATGCGAAGGTGATTGCGGAGTAATGATACTGACCGGAATGCGGGGCGTACTCCATTCCGGCAGAACCCGAACTAATGATCCTGCGCTAAACTCCTTTTCACAAATATAGTTCGGTACTAGTGCTACGCCCGCATGGGCAACCGCACTCTGAAGTAGGCTCGTCATTTGATTACTCGCGATTCTGGTATTCACCGAAACGGTCGCTGTCCCCGACTTGGATTTTAAAGTCCATTTTCTAAATAGATGGGAGTCTAAAGACAGACAATCCACTTTTTCTAAATCTTTTGGCGTTCTAATTTTATCAACTTTTTTGAGATACTCGGGTGTGGCTACAGCAATTAACGTAACTTCCCCAGCTTTTTTAATTTTAAAACTGCTCTCGGAAATTTTTCCTAACCTGATGGCAATATCAAAACCATCTTTGACCAGGTCAATTACTTCGTCGGTGTATTGAAGTTCAAAATTTAAATTGGCGTGCCTGATCGCCAGCTTCGCTACTGCTGGTGCTATGACGAAACTTCCCAGATCTTCAGGGGCCGTAATTTTTAATAGTCCCGATAACAGACTATCACCACCGTTTAAAGATTTTTGGGCATCCTCTAAAATCTGCAGTGGACCAAGGCTTGTTTCATAAAATGTTCTGCCCGCCGCCGTCAGCGATAGGCTCCTCGTCGTTCGGGTCAGAAGCTTAGTCCCTGATTCCCGCTCTAATTTTGAAATAGCTTTACTCACGTTGGACTTTGGCATCTTTAAAAGCTCGGCCGCTTTTGAAAAGCTTCCGTTTTGTACTACCTTTACGAATATCCTTGTTAGATCTAAATTCACGGAATCCCCATTGTTTCTATATGGAAACATTATTGTTCGATTTATCCGTCTAATCAACAATCCTTTTTTGGGCGATACTTCTTTCATGGAGGCAATTATGAATAAAGAAACAGTACTAGTAATCGGAGCATCGGGTTTGGTCGGAAGTGAAGTAGTTAAAATCCTGAAAAGCGAAGGGGTAAATGTTCGCGCGGCCACAAGTAAGCCAGCTGCTGACGCATCCCAAGTTCAATTGAATTTGGCAACGGGTGAAGGAATTAACAAGGCCTTTGAAGGAGTCGAAAGAGCATTTTTATTAGCGCCACCGGGGTACGATGATCAATACGCTCTGCTGTCCCCGCTTATTCAAGAAGCTAAACGCCGAGGCCTAAAAAAGGTCGTCTTGATGACGGCACTGGGTGCGAATGCTTCGAATCAAACGCCATTTCGCCGGGCCGAGATCGAATTGGAAAAATCAGGACTTACTTACAATATCGTCCGTCCAAATTGGTTCATGCAAAATTTTAACACTTTCTGGATCCAAGGCATTCTACAACAGGGTAAAATATTTCTTCCCGCGGGAAAGGCAAAAACAAGCTTTATCAATGCGAAAGATATCTCGGCCGTTGTTGCAAAACTTTTGGTCTCTAACAAGTTTGATAATCAAGCTTTTGATATCACGGGACCTGAAAGTCTTGATCACGATGAGGTGGCGCAAAAAATTTCCAGGGAAACAGGAAAAGGTATTTCCTATTCTGAAATTACCTCGGATGCATTTATGAGCGGGCTCATCGGCGCGGGCCTTCCCCAAGGATATGCCAAATTCCTAGTGTTGATAATGAGCTACTTACGAGAGGGTTATAATGCAGCTGTTAACGGCAACGTGAAAGCAATTTTGGGCCGCGAACCACTTTCGTTTGAACAGTATACCAAAGAAAACAGGGCGACTTGGAAATAGCGCGCCTTGAGTTCGCATACTGCAGAATTTGAATTCGCATATTGCAGGGCTTGAATTGGGATACCGCCGACCCTGATTCGGGCACTGCTGACCCTGAATAGGTCTAATTTTGTTTAACCTATGTACTGAAAATCCAGATTTTCAATTTATCGTAATCTCAGAATTCTCTGTACATGGGGCCACCTGCCCGTGATAGACCCATCTAGAATTTAATTCCTAATTCCAGAGGTCTAAATATGTTTTTTCTGAAAATGGTCGCCCTGTTAACGTTCAGCGCTTTCGCTCAAGACTCAACTTTTACGATCGTTGATAAAGATCTTTCTACTGCTAACTACGAATTTAAAGTTCAGTACCCTGAGCTTTTGGAAGGCTCGGTCCCTGCCTACCTCGAAATTAATAAAAAAGTATCTGGAAATATTTTGGCAGGTTGTGAAGACACGCCGACCGATGTGGGATTTTACTACGTTGCCAGGGTTGATGTTGTTAGTTTAAATCCAAAGTATGTATCGCTCGAAAGTTTCACCGAAACCTATTGCGGCGGCGCCCATCCTTTTAACAGCAGCACTAACTCATTATTTAATTCTATTACCGGGCAAGAAATAGATTTTGATAATGAAATACCCGGGCAATCAGTGGATACAAACTACGACGTAGCAGCTCTTCATCGAAAAAAACTTGCTTCGATCATTTTGAGTTATCCCGAAGCATCCATCGAATTAAAAAATTGCCTTGGAGACTTCAATCTGGAAATGACTTTCGAAGA
>JAZKJI010000143.1:0-2328 GCA_040384405.1 Bdellovibrionota bacterium | reverse complement strand
TTTTCTGATTCCTTCGATTGCCATTAACTCGTCAGCTACGGCAGTTTTTTGAACGCGCAAGTGAACACGAGTTTGTCCTTTTTCGAATTGCGCCAAATTTGCAATTCGGTCTTGAGCCACGATTAATCCGTTGTGGATGATAATAACTTTTTCGCAAGTTGCTTGGACCTCGGAAAGTATATGGGTTGATAAAATAATTGTATGCTGTCCCCGAAGTTCCGTAATTAAGTCCCGAATTTCCGCAACTTGTTTTGGATCTAACCCTACCGTTGGTTCATCCAACACTAAAACTTCTGGATCAGATACTAATGCCTGGGCAATCCCCACTCTTTGCTTAAATCCTTTTGATAAATGGCCGATTAAACGATTTTGAACTTCACCTAAATTTGTTTTTTCAATCGCGCGGTTCACTAAGGTTGAAATCTTGGATTTATCAACCTGTTTAAGTCTTGCTACATATTCCAAAAAGTCTTTTACAAAAAGATCCCCATAAACGGGTGGAGTTTCAGGTAAATATCCGATACGTTTTTTTACTTCGATTGGGTTCTCGAATACGTCAAAGCCGCCCACGCTGGCTGAACCTGAACTTGGCGCCATAAATCCTGTGATTATTTTCATCGTTGTGGATTTACCGGCTCCGTTGGGACCAAGAAAACCAACGACGTCGCCTTTTTTTATAGAAAAATTTAAATTGCTAATGGCTTTCCGCGGACCATAGTCCTTACAAAGCTCTTTCACTTCAATCATTGATGTCTCCTCACGAGCGAGGGAAGTTTCTAAGCATTAATGATTTCGCTCTGTAGGTAGAGAGTCAATTCTTTTGGAGCCGCACCGTAAGCACTTTTTCGCTTTGATAATGCACCCGCCCCAGTTTGTCGCCCTTAATAGGCTTAACAAAACGGCATTCCGTATAAACCACATCGATTTTTTGACCGGCCGAGATTTGCTTGGTGCCCAACGATTGTTCGGCTAACCAGATGGCAACGATCTCAATGTCAGCCATAGGCAAATTTTGATTTTTATTCCGATGAAGAATCGCATGGCTACTTGGATAATCCCGAAGATGGATCCACATATCCCAAGGTTGTGATTGACGTAACAACTTCATATTATCTGCGGCACTTTTCCCTAAGTGGGCAACGTAACCGGAATCCAAAGTTTTAGTGCGTAACTTTGCTTCTTTAATAACCGGAACTTTTGATTTTGGTTTTGGAACTAACCCAGATTTTGGAACTTGGTCGGATTCTAACTCGGCGATTTCCTTTAAAATAATTTCTTTTCTCTTTAATGTGCCGGCACGTTTTAATTCCAACTGTTTACCTTTGGCAAATGCCCTTTCGCGATTTTCCGCCATCGTTAGCCGCGAATCCAATAAATCTTCCCAATCTTTTTGAAGTTCCGAAACTTTTTTCCATTTAAGTAATTCGCCCAATTCAAACCAACGCTGGGTTTCTAACGGATCCAAAGTTTTTTCTATTTCGGCCAGCGCGCGCTTTTTCTTTTCTAGATCTTTTTGTCTTTTTTTAAAAATTTCGGAAAGCAAATCGCCGCCGGAAGCCGATCCAGAGCGGTCCTTACGGTTACTAGTAAAAAATGAATCGCGCCATTCTTTAATTAACTGGGTAAATGATCTGGCCTCGTTAATTTCTTGGGCGGCTTGTGCTTCGCGATTTCTGGGCTTAAACCACGAAATCTTTTTTCCATCGGAAGTGTTAACAATGATATTTGGGGTGCGCGGGATAACTTCCATCTCGACGATAACTTCCCGCATAGTGTTCGAAAAAACTAATTGAATAACCCGGCCGTAGTCCTCAAGAAGGTCAACGTGGGTTAAGAACATGCCCTTAGCATGGGAATTTAAAAATAAACCAACGGGCTTTTGTTTTTTCTGGCTGGGCCACGGCGCTTTATCAGGCTGAAAGAAAATTCCCGGCCTAACTGGTGATACATCTAAAAATAACCACCAGGTTCCTCGGCCAAACATTCCCAGCGCTAATCCTTGATCGGAACCTACGATATCTTGGAGTTGCGCCGGGAGTTTTTCCTGCAGCATTTCAACGATGGATTTTAATTCGTGGAAGTTTAAAGGTTTCAATTTTCACCAATAATTATGTTACCAGATTCCCATTGTCTGCTTTTCTAAAAAGACACAAATACATCGGACCAAAACCGCACTCATCGGGCAAGAAATACGTTCCCGGTGCACGCTCTTTTGATAAAGACTTGGTCGCCGGATCGATTTTGTAAGCCTTTTCACCCTGGATTTCCAGGAAAGGTACGATTTCGCTGACCGCGCCACTTCCGACAAGATCCGCGACAGGGCTGTGG
>JAZKJI010000142.1:0-1899 GCA_040384405.1 Bdellovibrionota bacterium | reverse complement strand
AGAGTTTGGCCTAATTGATCAAGTTGTCGAGTCTCGCAAACTAGCTAAAAAAGGATAACCAGAATGTCTTCAGCTCCGAGTTTACGTTGCAGTTTTTGCGGAAAGAGCCAGAAGGAAGTTAAGAAACTTATCGCTGGACCCGGCACATACATTTGTGACGAGTGTATTGATCTTTGTAATGACATTATCAGTGAAGAAAAAGATCGTGAAACGCAAGTTAAGGGGACTTTTAAAGTTCCAAAACCTGCGGACATCAAGGCTCACTTAGATGATTTCGTTATCGGACAAGATACAGCTAAAAAATCTTTGTCAGTTGCAGTTCATAATCACTACAAGCGTATCAATGCTTTAGGCGGCAGCAAAAAATCTGCTGAAGTTGAATTGCAAAAATCTAACATTCTTTTAATTGGTCCGACCGGATCAGGAAAAACTTTGTTAGCTCAGACAATTGCTAAAATTTTAAATGTTCCGTTTGCAATGGCTGACGCAACAACATTAACCGAAGCCGGTTATGTTGGTGAAGACGTTGAAAACGTTGTTCTAAATTTATTGCAAGCAGCTGACT
The DNA here is from genome assembly GCA_040384405.1 of Bdellovibrionota bacterium. GTDB lineage: Bacteria > Bdellovibrionota > Bdellovibrionia > Bdellovibrionales > Bdellovibrionaceae > JAZKJI01. The sequence continues at coordinate 1,334 of JAZKJI010000142.1, read as the reverse complement.
ACGACGTAGAAAAGTGCCAACGCGGTATTATCTATATCGACGAGATTGATAAAATTTCTCGTAAGTCAGAGAACCCATCAATTACTCGCGACGTGAGTGGTGAGGGCGTTCAACAAGCTTTGTTAAAAATTCTTGAAGGCACGGTTGCGAACCTTCCACCTAAGGGCGGAAGAAAGCATCCGCAGCAGGACTTTATCCAAGTTGATACATCAAATATTTTATTCATCGTGGGTGGGGCATTTGTGGGTCTAGAAAAGACCATCGAAGGCCGCATGACGAATAAATCTTTGGGAATTGGTGCGGATATTAAAACAACTGCTGAAAAAGATTTGGGCGAAAATATTTTACGCCATATCGAGCCAGATGACTTGGTGAAATTCGGATTAATTCCAGAGTTCATCGGTCGTTTACCGGTATTAGCGGTTCTTGATCAATTAAACGAAGAAACTTTGATCGACATTTTAGTGCGTCCAAAAAACGCGATCACCAAGCAGTACCAAAAACTTTTTGGCTACGAAGGTGTGGATCTAAAATTCACGACCGAAGCACTTAAGGCAATTGCTCAGACAGCACTGAAAAGAAAAACCGGTGCACGGGGACTTCGCGGCGTTATCGAGACAGCAATGCTTGACGTAATGTACGAAATTCCAAGTAAGACTGACGTAAAAGAAGTGATCGTGGACGAACACGTTATCCTGAATAAAAAACAACCAACGTTGGTTTTTAAGACGGCGGCGGAAACTAAATCCAGCGATCCGGCAGAGAGCGCTTAGTAGCTTCCGGCCCCAGTAAATTTGCTTATAGTTTAAATCACAATTTTGATTTCCTAAGGCCGCCTTGCTTAATAACAAGGCGGCTTTTTTATTTTCTGCTTCCGGCTTCGGTAAATTGCTTTTAACGATGTTAAAAAGGTTAAAACCTAGACCTTTTTTTCCCATTTTTTATAAGTTTCGGAGCGTCCCTAAAATTTTTAAAATTCCGCATTTTGGCACCGGTGTTCACTAACCTTTTTATCCTTGTGAATATTTTAAAAAGGCTCCTATACTTTAAATAGAGGCGCCCTTGGGTATCGCTCAAAGGCTCCTCCACATTTCCACATGGAAGGGGAATAAATGGCCGAGACAAAACAGTTACCATTGTTGCCACTAAGAGATTTGATAATTTTCCCACACATGATGATGCCTTTATTCGTAGGTCGCGAAAAGAGCATCAACGCTCTTGAAGAGGCGATGGGTAAACAAACAGATATCGTATTGGCTGCTCAAAAAGACGCTAAGACGAATAATCCTGAACCAAAGGATATCTATTCCATCGGAACTATCGGAACCATTATT
>JAZKJI010000141.1:24297-25394 GCA_040384405.1 Bdellovibrionota bacterium | reverse complement strand
AAAAATCCCGAGCCACCAAATACAATTACTTTCATCACTGTCTCCCTAGGCTAATGCCGGACAAGTTGCACTTAAATGTAAAAACGTGCCGTCGATCGAGTAAGCAATAAACTTATAACCTTCAATAATTTTATTTTTCAATTCAGTAGGATTCGGCGTAACAACATGAACTCCTGCCGGAAATTTTCTTTTTTCACATGCAGTGCGGACCGCATTCATGGCTTTTACAAATTCTGGATGTTGAAATTGCCCGGTGATTCCCATTGAAGCCGATAGATCATAAGGACCAACCATAATCGCATCCAACCGTGGGTTGGCCAGGATATTATCCAAGTCTTTAACAGCATCGATATGTTCTATCTGCGCAACGATCACAAGTTGCTCATTTATTTGCGCCACATATTGATCAAAGTTTTTTCCAAATAAGTTTGCGCGAGAAAATCCGACGCCGCGCTTTCCCGCTGGCGGAAAAAGGCACTCTGCAATTACTTCTTCTAACTGAGCCGCTGACTGAACCATAGGAATGATTAATCCGCGCGCTCCCGCATCTAGAGCTGCCTTTACGTCTTTCATTTTTCCTTGAGCTACTCTAGCAAAAGGTGAAGCGCCGCCCAGTTCGATTGCACGAAACAAATTTGGCAAGTCACTCGTCGCAATAGATCCATGCTCTAGATCAACTGCCACCCAATCGTAACCGGCTTTGCCAAGTATCTCGCCGATCGAAGGATGGGGAATTTGCATCCACGTCCCGATACTTAACTCTTTGTTTTTAAGTTTCTTCCTAATTTCGTGAGATTTCATAACCCGTCACTTTTTTAATAAGGTTTTTTAACTTGGTTTTTGGATTATTAATTCGAATGGCACGAGCTTCTTCGGCGCGGTTTAATACTTCAACGACCTGATCCACGTTGTTACTATCCGCCTTAAATATACCGAGATTATTTTTATTAACTTTGAATACGGACCTTACGAATTCAGTCCCTTGTACTAATTCATAACCAGCGCTTTCGACGACCGATTTTAAAGAGGTCAAATTAAAGCAATAAGTATGGGCAATGACCGAATAAAGGTAAAAATCAAAATTGTACTCTTCTTTT
>JAZKJI010000141.1:22717-24287 GCA_040384405.1 Bdellovibrionota bacterium | reverse complement strand
TTATCAAGTTCGCCAACTCCCGGAACTTCCACATAAAGGTAGCCGCTATCGCCCAAAATTTTGGAAACGTTTTTTAAAACCAGAACGGGATCATTTAGGTGTTCCACAACGTGGCTCATAATAACAAGATCAAATGGTCCGTAAGGTGCCAAAGTATCGAAGTAACCTTGAAAAGCTTTGATCCCTTTTTGTTTACAAACGTTTACGGCCTCGGAAGAGAAATCACAGCCGTAAAGCTCGGTCTGGATATTTTTGGAATCAAAATGTTCCTTTAGCGACATTAACTTTTGTCCGTTACCCAATCCGATTTCGGCAATTTTAATTTTCTGTTTTCCAAAGAAGAACTTTTCAACGAAGGCAGCAACGTCAGCACCGTAACCTTCACCACCCGTTGTTAAAGTATCATCAGAAAGTTCGCTGTTCTTTCCGACGACCAAACCCCAATAAAGCTGATCATAAAATAAAGGTAAGCTATCTTCAGTTAACCGGGGTGATAAGTGAATGAGTCCGCATGCTTGGCATAAATATGATCCAACCGGAAACCCAAAGCGGTCACATGAAGCAATTTTTTGACCGTTCGGTTGTCCACAAATGCACTTTCCCGCTTCTTCAAAGTGAAGTTTATTTGCCGTCTGCAAGGATAAAAATTCGAAGAACTTTTTCTTCTTTTCCCCTACTAGGGGCATCCCGTAAAAATTTCGATTCAGGATTGCTAGTTTCATTTTAACTTTTCCAACTCTGATTTAATATCGACACCATTTTCTAAACTTTTTCCATTCAGAAAGTTTAAAACGTCCTGAACAGCTTCGGCTTCCATACGGTCACGGGCCTCAAAAGAACACGAACCCATGTGCTGTGTCAGAATAACATTTTCGGTCGAAGTTAACTCTCCACGATAGGGCTCGTCTTTAAACACATCAAGTGCGGCGCCACCTAAGTGACCAGATTCTAAAGCAGCTTTTAATGCGTGCTCATCTATCAAGCCACCTCTAGCGGTATTTACCAACAGGGCTCCTGCTTTCATATTGCTCAATCTCTTTTGGTCAAAAAGATTTTCGGACTTCGGCGTTCGTGGTAAATGCAATGAAATGACGTCACATTCAGACGTCAACGAATCTAAACTGACTTGGTTGACGTCAACACCCTGAGTTTTCAGCTGATGAAGGTCATTAGACTTATCTAAAATATCATTCACTAAAATTGATTTAGTTCGGAGACCGGCTAATGCCTCGGCAACTCTGCGACCAATCCGCCCGTATCCAACCAAGCCAACGGTCATTTCCTTTAATCCCTTACCTTCAAATCGATTCCAAGCTCCGGTTCGCGTTGCTTGGTCTGCAATCAGAATTTTGCGGCTCAAAGAAATTATAAGACCAATTGTTAGTTCGGCCACAGCATCTGTCACTGCATCTGGCGTATAGGTAACCGTAATGTTTTTCTTTAAACAATCCTCTAAGGGTACCGAGTCCAAACCAATACCGACTCTGGCAATTTGTTTGAGTTTGTTACTTTTTTGAATTAACTCGGACACATCTTCCGTTCCAACGATGATCGAATCAGCATCCGAAGC
>JAZKJI010000141.1:18648-22707 GCA_040384405.1 Bdellovibrionota bacterium | reverse complement strand
CATACTTAACTAATTCACTCGCGCTCAACTTCCGACCCAGGGGGTTCATTGCTATTTCAAAACCACCCGACTCCAGCAACCGGCGGGGAACCGAACTGTTCCGGGAAAATGGAAATGTGGACACGAATATTTTCTGCTTCAAATTTTCCTTCAAGTCTAAGACTTCAATGCCTTATCGATATATTTTAAAACTTCGTCCTTGGGGTTAATATCAATTCCGGCGAGACCGTAACCCAATAAAAAATCGGTATTTTCCACATCAGCCTCGTATCTACCCTCTAGTAAATAACGGTTCAGCTTTTCAATCAAACTCTCTATGTTAGTTTCTACAATTGCCCGTTTTTTAAGTGCCTTTAGAGCCTCTTCAGACCAATTTGCGCGGTTCATCAGAATAAAAAGAGGCAAATTTGTGGCGCAGGCTTCCACACAGGTCGTTGCAGGAGCATCCAAGATAATCAATTTGGCATCTGGAAGAGCCTCGGTGAATGTTTTTTTACACGCAACAACGTTGGGAAGTGCAAAAAAATCGGCGGCCATCGTATCAAAATGCAATGTGGTATTGGGCCGGAAAAGAATTTTTTCACCCTTTAGAGTAGAAAAGTATTTATATAACTCAAGTTGGGAGTCAGCCAAACGCTGATCTGAACCATATCGGCCAATAAAATAGTGCGAGTCACTTAAAAATTTGCCAGTAGCATACAAGATGGATTTACCATGAATTCCGGCCGTCCCTAAATTATGAAACAGTTCGTAAATTCGAATCGAGCCCACTGTTAATAAAGTATCAAAATTAAATTGCTTGTAGGCTTCCGACACTTTCTTACCCCAACTAAGATAAGCGCTTCCGAACAAGGCTTCGGTGGAAAGTGTGGTTGGGTCGCCCTGTACTAATTCCTTTTCTCCATGCTGAAAGTAGATAATTTTTTTGCCGGCCCGCTTAGCCATATGTGCAAAAAAGCCTTGAAGTGGATATGGCGTTACGGTCGTCAAAATTAATTTTAGCCGGCTTATCTCGCCTATATACTTTTTCTTTTTACTTATAATGAAGTCCAAAGTTGAACCCATTATTTTAATTTGGGACTTTAAAAGTGGTAGGAAATCAGCACCTAACCATTTTAGGATGTCCGGATTGTTTTGAAAATGTAGCACCAATTCATCTTGCAAATGACAACTATGATTTGGGAAAAATTCCTGATGATAAAATCTTACCTTGGCCTTTCGGGAAATTTCAGGCAGCAGTCCTTTCCAATCATATAACGGACCGAGAAAAGCGACTTCAGCACTTCCCGAGGATTGCTGAAGTGGTTGTTTTTGGTTAGCCCACGAATGATAAATCCAAAACGGGCCACGATAGAGCATTTTGCTCAAAACGGATTTAAACCCGCCTTTAGAAACTACTGGATTTTCTGGCTTATGAATCTCTGTAATAGTTCCCGTGAAAATGGTCTTCGCTATTTCCAGCGATAAATTTTCAAATCGAGGTCGAAACCCATAAAGCAATTCTCCGGAATCAGACTTTCGAAGAAACGAAATTGTACTGTATTTTTTCTTGTCTAAGATAACTTTCAGAAAATAGCTTTTTAACTGCAGCATTCCCCAAACAATCTGCAAATGAAAGAAAAAGTAGTCGCCCAAGTGGACATCGCTATCTTTAGAAGCGCTAAAGTCGTTTAAAATCTCTCTTAGGTCGTCAATTCTAGCCTCAGAAAGATTTTTATATCGATCATATTCTTCGGATTGGACGAAATCATAGTAATTAAAAGTGGAAAGTCCCTTACCACTAGCATAGAGAAAACTTTTGTAATTTAAAGGTACGAACTCTAGCGATGTGTTTGGGAAAGTTGCCAGAAAATAATCAAGATCAGCTGGTTCATCGAAAAAAAAGGCCTGAGTTAAGTTGCCCACGGACCGATTCCTGCGACCTTATAAGTGGCCTGGTACTTAGCCCCTAATTTCAATAAGCGGTCGACCCAAATCGGTGTAGCATTAGCAGCAACGAAATCCAATCGCGACTGATAGTCTGCAACATCAGAGTTTTCGATTTCCTTTTCTGACCAACCATAGCTTTTATGGCCCCTTCCCGCAGATAGAACTTTCCTGGGCACTTTTTGGCGTCGCAATACTTTTGACAACGCGCTGGTGGGTTTTGCATTTAAAAAAGTTTGAATTGAAGTAACAAAAGGATTCGGATCAGTCACAAAGAGTTCAAAGGGAATTACCAAAATATTTTCTCTATGCTTTTGAATGCTTGAATCTAACATCGCATCTAGCTTCGATAACGAATAAATAACCCGGTCCATTCGGTTAAGTTCGTTAAATTCTGTTTCGTTCTCGATAAACCACGGTAAAGTTTGATTGTTACCCTTTAACCAAATATTAAATTCCCGCTCATCGGCGCCAACGCGATGAAGATAATTATACCAGTGCGACACCATATAAACTGGATGCCTGACCATTTCTACAAATTTGACCCGGTTTCCAAAAGTATCAAAAATCGAATCGGCCACGTGAAGCAAATGATGGGACATGATTTGCAGAATCGGACGTTCATTACCGATACGCGATTTTATAATATCCCCGTCGCTCATAAAAAGCCGTTTGATATAACTAAAAGCCTTAGGGTTATTAAGTATTCCGGAATCATCATTCCATCGCAAATTGACTTCTCTGGAAATTAACGAGTTGAATAAATCAATATCGGCATACATTCCCAACAATGATTTAGCGGCATCCCTTTGGATTTTCCCCAAGTAATCCAGTGTCGCGACATACTCAAAAATATGATCGATTTTTTGTTTCTCGACGCGATCAAAACTACCTAATACCGGCCCTAAGATTGATTTTCCAGTTCCCCAGGAACCGTCAATAAAAAGGATTTCTTCGGCCAGATGTTTATCCCTTGTTATCTCGATCAAACTAGCTCCTCACAGGTATTTCTTCATCAGAGGATCGTTTGTCATCAATTTTTCAACAGCTTTCAAATCATCTTGAGTATCCACCGCATGGGATGCTTCATTAGTTTCAACAAGAAACACTTTATCCCCATGTTCTAAAACCCGATTCATATCGATTGATTCGATAACTTCCAACGGAGTCGGCGCTAGTCTTGAATATTCTGACAAATAATCACGGGAAAAAGAAATTACGCAAACTTGCTTGAACATGGGAATGTCTTTATTCCATTTTTTTCTGGATGGCACTGGCTCTCGAGAAAAATAGATCGCATTGTTATTAATATCGGAAACTAATTTAATAGTATTAGGGCTCTGGAACTCTTCTTCGGAGGTGATTTTACCCTTTAAGTTAACAACCCTAACGTCCTTCCTTTCTAGAATCGGCCGAACGGAAGCTTCGATCATTTCCGGTGTCGTCATTGGCTCATCGCCCTGAACCATCACTACTGCACCGACGGGGCCTATCTCTTTTTCGATTTTTTCCACAGCCTCGAAAGTACGATCGGTACATCGCTCATGGGTATCTTTGGTCATTACGGCTTTTCCGCCAATTGAAGTAATGTAGTCGAAAATCTCCTGATCACAGGTTGCTACATAAGTAGCATCAAGAACTTTGGACATTCTGGTTCTAAGGTAAACATGGCCTATCATGGGCATGCCATGTAGTTTTGCCATAGGCTTCCCAGGAAATCGGGAGCTTGCCATTCTTGCGGGAATCACCGCCACTATTTTCTTATTCATATCGACCCCACTGCAATTTCTTTAGCGCTTAAATAAGTAATTTAAAATTCTGGTATCCGATCCGGCTTTCTGCTTACTAAATAACTTAAATCCTTTTGATTCTAATAGCATCAACGTACTGTCAAACTCCGCCTGGGTTTCTTCAACTTGGGTCAATTCAACCATAATCTCTTTTAAATCTGGCGAAGCCAAAGTTTCGGAAGCACCTTGTAAAATCTGAGGTTCAATTCCATCGACATCCACTTTTAAGTAAGTCGGAACTTTCTTGATATAATTCTTCACCAAATAATCTAAAGTATAGCAAGGACAAGGCTGGTCTTGTTTCACGGTCATTTTCTGACCGATATAATTCAGATCTCGACCG
>JAZKJI010000141.1:11553-18638 GCA_040384405.1 Bdellovibrionota bacterium | reverse complement strand
TTGCCCACCGGAACTTCCACTTTCAGTGTCTTCTAACCGCAAACTCAAAAAACTGTTGTGATCCGAAAGTCCCAAATTAAATGGGGTCACTTTGTGAGTTACTCCATTTAGCTCGATATTTTCTTTTAGATGAAAGAAGTTCCCCCAAAATGGCTCGAAACTATAAACTTGGGCGCCCCTAATTTTCGCGGCAAAAATTGAAAAAAGTCCGACATTAGCTCCGACATCAAAAAATACCGAATTTTCTGGAAAGGACTCAATCCAAGTAATTGTACCAGGCTCTTTTACGAGCCAACGAGCAATACGAAAAGCTTCGTTAAAATTTGAATAAACGGCTCGAAGAACTTGCCCTTTATACTTCACCTTGTAAACGGGGCTCGAAAACCGATTTATTAATTTCATCAGCTGGTAGTTTCCCGCGTGAAAAAACGAAAAGTACTTTATCCCCAGCACGGACAAACGGAATCCATAGTTTACTTTCATTAACTTTTTCTCCCTTTTACGGAATCTATAATTATATTACCCGCGAATGAAAATGGATCTGCTTCTAGCTCAAGCTTCGATAGCTTGCCTTCTTTAACACACCAAAAAGTCCAATCTAAAACTTTAGCTAATCCGAAAAAATCCCCGAAGAAAGTAGTATCTAATTTAAACTCACCAGGCGTCCACTCCATCAAAATTCTAGGTGCAAAAGTCTTTAATGACTTAATTCCCCCTTTTAAGACACTTAATTCAGCGCCTTGGACGTCAATTTTCACAAAATCCAGTGCCTTTAAGTTTTTGGATTCAACATATGAATCCAGAGTCATTTGTTTCACAGCGATTTGGGTGCGCCCCTCAGTGAAGATTGTTCGATCGTCACCCGAGTGATAAGGATTCAAAAACAACGAAATCGAACCGTTTTCTTCGCCCAAAGCCAAATTATTAACGATGGCTCTCGAGCCAGGAAAGTTGGATTCGATATTCTTTTTTAAAATTTTGAAGGTGTCAGGATTTGGCTCGAAAGTATGAACTTCGCCCTTCCCAACTTTAGCTAATAAAAAGCAAGCCCAATACCCAATGTTTGCACCGATATCTAGACAAACGTTGTTTTCAAAGTCTTCGTTCTTCAGAAAATCAATCTCATTTTCCTCGGCAACTTTATACAAAAATCGCTTTTCGGAATATTGACAGCCAGGCTTCAAAAATAAATTGAATCCCGGTGCCATTTTTATAGGGTAAGATCCATCATATTTTTCCCAGCTCATAAACCCGACCGTGTTAAAGTTTGATAATATTCCTTTAAATTTCTAACGCGCGGATATTTCTCCGGTATATTTTTGTCCCATTCAGGTAATTCCGAAAATCCGTAAACAAATACAAAATCCATCCCGTATTTCTCCGCACATTGCATGTCGGCCATTGCGTCACCAACTAACACACCTTTTTTTCCTTTGAACTGGGCAATAAAACTTTCGACATTTTCGACCTTATTTTTAGGCGACCCTAAAATTAATTGAAAATACGAATCTAATTTCCGCTCCGCCAAAGCCTGCTGGACTTCCTCTTGCCGCGCGCCCGAAACAACAAAACAAGGTAGTTTTTTATTCTTCAATTCCCCAAGCAACTCCACGGTACCTTCGGTGACGTTTGCATTCTTCAATAAACTTACCGACTGCCTTGAAAATTCGTTTGCAAGTAAATCTATTTCTCCGTTATTAACCGGGCGCCCTACAATTTTCTCTAAAAAATATTTGAACTTTTCCCATCTGGAAACCCCACCATTTTTATGATGGTAATCAATCAATTGGTTTACATGTTCCGCAGAGAAATCCTTTAAAGAATTTCGATAAGCTTGGGTCTTTAGTTGGTTAGAATCCAACAAAACCCCGTCACAATCAAAAACGTAAAAGTCATAAAGCTTCAACTATGTATCCCACACTTTATGGCGAAGTTCCCATTGGCCTTGAGCATTCTTCTTCCACAAATGCGGCGAACGAGCACGGTCGCAAAGTTCCATAAAATGCTCTGGCTTGATATCCAAGTAATCCATTATCTCGGTAAAATATTTATCTGGGAATTCGCCATCAAATTTTTTAACGAGAGCCACACCCTCTTCCCGGGTAATGTGCTTATTTCTGATTTCCTGTGAAGCATCGTAGGTCGCGCGACCGATTCCAAATTTGATATATGTTGTATAGTAATGAAGATCATCAATTTTATCATCGATACTATTATATTTGCTATAGGTACCCTGAGTTCTGAAAGGCCGGGCTTTAAATGCCGTATTCTCGACAGCGTAATAATAAACTTCTTGAGGAGTCCACTTTAAATAATATCCCAAGTAATGAACTTGGATATCAGCTTTTTCCAGTTCCTTTCCGTCCAACGGAAGAAAGGACATTAAATCACCCAATGGAACTTTATACTTTTCACGAAGTTCTTTAACGGAAACTCCGCCTAAATAAATCTCGTCCAGATTTTGATAACTGTAATAAGATTTGTCCCGAAGTGATGTCGAATTATCCGCAATAGGATTTCCGTACTCTGCTTCGTTTTCTCCGTAGAAAATTAAGGGAATACCAAATTTAGCCGCAAGCTTCGGTCCTAAGTTCTTTTGTCCTAAAATAAAAGTTTGAAATGGATGCAGTAAGTTTTCGATGGAAAGCTTTGTTAAAAGCTTCATGACTCTGCCGTTACGATTGAAACTTAGGTTATCAAACCCACCAACATCAATCCAGTTTTTGAAATTTTGGTATCCGTAATCGGTATACATAATTGGTGGCCAAGTTACGGTCAGTGGGTTCATTCCGTATTTATATTTTAAGACGTGCGCTTGATAGGCGCTGTCCTTGCCACCACTGCCCGGGACTAAACAATCATACCCACCGTCAGTACGGCGGTACTTATCTAAAAGCTTCACTAATTCTTTTTCACGGGCTTCCCAATTAATTTTATCTTTTTGCTCGTTGACCCGGCAAGCGTCGCAGACACCTTCTTCATCCATTAGCAAAGTAACTTTTTTAGATTCCGAAGTGTGCTTAAACTCTTGCGTGGATGAAGGACGTTGATTTGACATCACACATTTTTTACAAAAAATTACTTTTTCCGGAAGACCATACTTGGTTTCTAATTTTTCCATATCAACACCTATTTTAAGCTGGATAACCAGTTGTTATAAATCTCCAAACCCTTCGGACCGCTTTTTTCGGGATGGAACTGAACTGCAAAAATATTATCTTTCTGAACGCTAGAGTAATAATCATAACCGCCATAAGTGGTCTTGGTTAATGCACACTTTTTATCTTCAGGCTGAACGTAGTAACTATGGACGAAGTACATGAACTCTCCGTCAGGTAAGGATTTCAGTGGACTAGATTGCCACATTTCCGAGGTACAGGCGTAGATTTTGTTCCAAGCTATTTGTGGAACTCGCAATCGATTATGATCGATAGTTTCAGAAGGAAACTTTTTAACTTTTCCAGGAATCAAATTAAGGCCTTCGGATCTACCAAATTCTTCACTTTCCGTGAACAAAAGCTGAAGCCCCAAGCATACGCCGAACAAAGATTTGCCATTAGCAACTTCGTCCTTAAGTACATTTGTAATACCTAAAGCCTCTAAATTTTGCATAGCTTGCCCAAAAGCACCGACTCCGGGAAGTATCATACCGTCAGAATTTTTAATTTTATTTAGATCACTGGTTATTTCCGCATCCGCGCCAAGCTCTTTGCAAGCCTGCAAAACGCTAAACAGATTCCCAAGCCCATAATCAATGATCGCGATCTTTTTTGCTTTACTCATAAACGACAGGGAACATCCTTATCCCGCAAATACGTTTTAATTTCTTTAATTGATGTTGGTTTAATTTTATTAAATTTCTTACCGGACCCAAGAAAGGTAGTATTCCCCTCTACGCGCACACCCTCGGAGTTAAATACTTTTCCCTCAATACAACCGTAATGAAGCGAAGACGCTAGCGTAACTGCAGTGACACCAGCCTGATCAATGACATTAAAAATATCTTCAGGACTTCCAGCGCCACCGTGGGCAATCACAGGAATTCCGACTTTAGAAGAAATTGCCCGCACCAACTCGATGTCATAACCTTCGCCGGTTCCTTCGCGGTCCACTGATGTGATTACCAATTCGCCCGCACCTAACTCTTCAACCTGTTGGGCCCATTGAACAGCCTCAATGCCAGTATGCTCGCGTCCGTTATCAATAAAGCATAAATACTTACCATCTTTTTGTTTAATTGCTTCAATCGCGACGACAATTGTTGAGGATCCAAATTGGCTGGAAGCTTCTTTAATTAAAGAAGGATTTTTAATCGCAGCGGTATTAAGACAAACTTTATCCGCGCCGGCCTTTAATGCATTTCGGATATCTTGAGTGGATCTAATTCCGCCACCAACCGTGATAGGAATGAAAACACTTTTTGCGGTTTTGGAAATGATAGATTCTAAACTATTTCTTTCGTAAAGACTGGCTACGACATCCATATAGAAAAGTTCATCGGCCCCGTTTTCATAATAATAACGAGCAAACTGATCCGGATCACCCATGACCCGAAGTCCCTCTAAATGAATCCCTTTTACCAAATTAGGACCCTTGATATCTAATCTAGGAATGATCCTGACGGTTTCGACCAAAGTTCCCTCGCCTTACGTTTTGTGAAGGAAATTTAATCACAAAATCGCTCAATAAGGAATCTATTACCAGACTGTAAAACCGCCATCTACCACTAGATTCTGGCCGGTCACATAAGAGGAAACATCACTCGCCAAAAATACTAAAGCACCCACTAACTCCGAGGCCTCGCCCATTCTTCCTAGGGGAACTTTTTTTGAATAATTGCTTACAAACTTCTCATTTTGCCCGCTTTGCATGCCCCCGGGCGTAAGGGTATTGACCCGAATCCCTTTTGGTCCCCAATAGGCGGCCAAATATTGAGTAAGACCGATAACTGCAGCCTTCGAAGCCGAATAGACGGCGGGAGTATTGATTTGCCGTCCCAAATATTCGGAACCCACATAGATGCCCTGATCAGGCGCGACCACTCCATAAATTGAAGCTGTCTGAATGATACTTCCCTGAATAGAATTTTTGACCATGTGCTTCCCAACATGCTTTGCCACCAAAAACATACCATCAATATTAACGGCCATGACCTCGCGCCAAGTTTCCAACGGAAATTCCTCAAAGGGCGCAAAAAATTTATTCAAATCCGAAGACTTCGAAGCAGCATTATTGAAGAGAACATGAATTTGTCCCCATTCTTTTTCAATTCTTTCTATGGCGGTCTTAACTTGATTTTCATCAGTTATATCGCAAGGCAAAACCAGAGTTTTCTGCCCTGAGGGAACTTTCATTTCTGAAGCTACTTTATCTAAACTATCTTTGGTTAAATCTAAAAGCGCGACATTTGCACCAGAAGTTAAAAGTCCCTGAACAAATGTTTTTCCCAAAATTCCTGCCGCTCCAGTAACCAAAATATTTTTTCCGTTTAAGGAAAAATTTAATTCCTTACTCATAAGTCCCCCCGCTCGCCCATCAAAAGCTCTACGATTTTAAAGTCAAATTCAGAATCAATATCTAAGGATCTTTCTTCCGGCATTTCAAAAATTATTGTTCGCTCGCCAAGAACGGATTTTCCCTCAAGCAAATCTTGGCGTCGCCAGATATAAATTGATGCGTTCATATCAAAACATTTGGGTGCATCTTGACGGCGAACAATGGGTGTCGTGCTCTTTTTTGCCAAAGTCACAAAGCCAGCGGAATTTTCCTCAACTAAATTAAAATAAGGTGATCTGCGCGCCGGCGCGCCGGTAATAAGATTGGAAGCTTCGCTATTAGATTTATAACTTTTAAAAGAATCCTTGATATCGGAAATATTTCTTAAAGGTGATGTGCAGTCCAAATCCATCAGGTATTCAACCGGCTTTCCGTATTTTTCTTCGATCGTCTTCATCGCGTGCTGGATAACCGGTAGTTTCGCACTCGTATCGGTAGCCAGTTCGTCGGGCCGTTTTATCGTAAAATGAGCGCCCGCAGTTTTTGCGGCTGACAGGATTTCCTCAGAGTCAGAACTTACCGCGACACAATCGAATAATTTCGAGTCTAAGGCCTGTTTAACGGAGTAATGAATCAGCGGCTTACCATTTATTAATCTTAGATTCTTATTCTTAACGCCCTTTGATCCGCCCCGGGCGCAGATAGTACAAACAATCATTTTTTGTCCTCGGTAGCTTTAAAAATTTCCAAAATTTTATTACCTTCGTCAAATTTCGTCAGCTGATTGAACTGCCCGTCCCTGAAGTTCTTAAGCATACTTTTATACATTTTATCTTTTTGGGGAGTTTCAACTTGAAGCTGTTCGTTGACCCGAATTTCGCCAGAAATGAAATCGACCTTATAAGTGTTTACATCTGAAATCAGCGTGAAATTTCTTTGAGTGATTCGATCCAGATAATTCAGCTGAACCGTGATTAAAGGACATTCAGCGCTCGAGAAAACTCCGGTAAATGAATCGTCGGAATCAATTTCTAATGCACTTAATTTGAATTTTTTAACAAAATTTACTTCTAGCTCACCATGAAAGTAAGCAGCTAAATCGAGTTCGTGACTTAGATCGCGCATTACTCCCCCACCTAAAGCCTTTTTTGCCGAGTAAGTTTCGCGGTAATCCCGGTCGGGGCGCCAACTTGGTAGAAACTGTCCCACGTAATAGTGGGCTGATATGATTTTATCATTACCGATTAAGGTTTTTAATTTTTCCACTAAGGGATGAAATCGCAAACAATAGGCGACAAATGTATTTAGATCGCCCGTAATATCTGTAACATTATCAAATAATGGCTTCTCGATCAGCACCGGAATCTTAGAGTTAATCGCACGAATTTCCCGATAGGCGCTTAAGTGATGGGCCGTTTCATTGGCAATGATAATTCGCTCTGGATCTTTTCGAAGGAGCTCAGATATATTCTCAACTCGCGAATATGAACAGTCATGGCTCTTCGTTAAAACTTCCACATGGTCACCAAAGGATTCGATGATTTTTCCATGTTTACGTCCAATTGAACCATAACCGATCAAGCCCCAAA
>JAZKJI010000141.1:9898-11543 GCA_040384405.1 Bdellovibrionota bacterium | reverse complement strand
ATTTAAATACCTCTAAAAATTCAGCATGTGCCCTCTCGTAATCATCCATACGGCCGATATCAATCCAGTAATCAAAGAACGGAAATGCTCCTACTTTTTTCCCCGTTTCAATCAACTGCTCTAGCAAGGTTGGCATATCAAAGTAGGTATCTTTAGGAATCAAACTTATGACCTTAGGATCAAGAACATAAATTCCACCATTTACAAAAAATCCACGAATCGGCTTTTCTTCAATCTTCAGAACTTGTTCGTTTTCTGTCGTCACAACACCAAAAGGAATTTGATGCTCGTATTGCCTCAAGGACATTGTGGCATCATTTTTATGGGCATTATGAAATTCCAATAAATCCGTAAAACTTAGCTTCGTCAGCAAATCTCCGTTCATTACTAAAAACGGCAATCCATTATTTAAATCATATAATGAAAGGGCTCCCGCTGTTCCTAAACGCGTTTTTTCTTTAAGATACTGAATTTTAATTCCTAAGTGACTACCGTCCTTGAAGTGCTCTTCGATCATCTCTGACATGTAATTAACTGCGATGACGAAGTTATGAAAACCATGTTCTTTAAATGTTTCAATTGTCGTTTCCAAAATTGGTTTGCCACCAACTTTCAACATTGGCTTAGGACAATTAGAAGTCAGCCCCGCCAAACGCGAGCCAAGCCCACCCGCCATCAATACCACATGGTTGTCTTTTTTCTTAATTCGCATCAGCTCGGTTAAGCTAATGATGGCTTTAACCCGGTTTTTCGAGTCTACCAGCGGAAGATGCAGGAAATCTCTTTCCCTCATGAGCCGCAGAATATCTTTCTTCGATGAATTATACGGTAGACTCGTAGGTTTAGCGTTCATTACTTTTTCAAGTTTGTCTTGAATTTGAATTCCCTTTAACAAACCCCGACGAATATCGCCGTCAGTTACGGCCCCCAAGAGATTTTCATCATCATCCGTAATCACCACGAACTGAACGCCCGTTGTGTTCAAAATTTCAAGCGCTCTGACAATGCTGTCATCTTTTTTAGCAGCGACTTTTTTCCAATTATCCATTCTTCACCTTATCCGGTTTGTTGACGTCCCCGTCATAAAACCTCTTGAATAACAGTTCAGGAAAATTTTGTTTTTTAAGTATATCGTAAACCAATTGGCTCCCGTTTCCAGCGCCGTAAATGGAATCCACTTTCTCCAATGGTTTCTGAAATTCGGAACTTAAAGCTTGAGTTACTGATTTCACAATTGCTGCCCGGTCACCCGGCACGGACAGGATGTGCCCACTTCGTAATCGACCCTCTTGGCGCCGACCGACATCCACCACTGCTTTGCCTAAAAACGGAGCTTCCAAAATTCCACTGGAAGAATTCCCCAGAACCACATCTACATATTTCATTAAAGACAGATAATTTAGATCGCCAAGATTAACGTAAGATTCGATAGAGGCAGGAAATCGTTTAATTAAATTTTCCCAACTTTGTCTGATGTAGCTTGAAAAAGTATCCGCATTAGGCAAAGTCACGAAAAACTTTAACGCAGGGTCTGCTTTAATTAAATCTTCCACTGCACCCATAACGGCATCAGTTTCTGCGTTGGACTGCGATTGACCCATCGTCACCGGATGAAAAGTACACAAAATATTTTTTACGCCCAGCT
>JAZKJI010000141.1:7263-9888 GCA_040384405.1 Bdellovibrionota bacterium | reverse complement strand
GCTTTGTGCGAATTTTTCCTTCAAGTTCGGACTTGGTAAGGAAAGTCATTTCTTTCAAACGATCTAATCCCATTGCCCCGACATTATGAACCCGGGCAGGACTTTCCCCCATTCGAATGATCCGTTCCCTATAAAGGGAATGAGAACTAAAATGTATATGCGCCATTTTAGTAATGGAATGTCTTACCACCTCGTCAATTGCACCTTCGGTCGATTCGCCGCCGTGAATATGCGCTATTGGAATATTGTATAAAGCAGCAGCGATACAAGGCGGCCACAGTTCGTAGCGGTCACCCAGAACCACAATCAGGTTAGGATTCATGCTTTGGAATAATGAATTAAACCCAGTCAGTTCCCGCGCCATGGAATTATTAACTTCAAATGGAGAATCGCCATTAATGTCCATTGGCACTTCATGAATATTTTTAATCCCATCATTTCTGATAAGATCAACCGTGCTGCCATGGGTTTTTGACAAATGGCTGCCCGTCGCCGCCAAATGGGTTTCAAAATTTGAATCACTTTGAAAAAGCATAATTAGCTTTCGCAAAAGTCCAAAGTCCGCCCGTGATCCTGAAATGAACAAGATTTTTTTCATATCTCGATCAACTCATCTTTCTTAAAATCACGAATTGCTTTTTTACCCTTAATTTCATCCAGCTTCATCGGCGATATCCCCGTACCGGGTCTTTTCGCAGTTAAATTTGATTCTGATAATAAAGTGCCCTTAGGAATATCCTGACTGGCGACAATAGATTTACGGGCGATTTTCCGGTTTTCAGATTCCCGCGCGGAAGGTTTCTTTTCATCGCTTCCCAATGAGGCTTCAATTTCCCTGATGTAGGTAACCATCTGTTTAAGCTCTGATGGCGTCAAAGAGGCCTTATGGTCCGGGCCTTCCATATTCGTATCTAAAGTAAAATGCTTTTCAATAATCACTGCGCCGAGTGCCACAGCAGCTAACGATACTTGTAAACCTAAAGTATGATCTGAATAACCAATTTTCACGTTCAGTTTTTTTGCGATAGAATTCATTGCCCGTAAATTTACATCCTCCATTTTTGCTGGGTAGTCTGTCGTACAATGCAAGACCGTGATGTTTTCTTTTTTCGTCCCCTGCTCGGCCAGTACTCTGACGGCATCTTCGATTTCTTCCATCGTAGCCATTCCCGTCGATACAATGACATTTTCATTCAGGCGACCGATGAATTTTAAGTAAGGTAAATTTGTGATTTCTCCGGACGGAATTTTCCACCACCCCATATTTAGCGACTCTAAAAACGCAAGGCTTTCCAAATCAAAGCCCGTAGAGAAAAATTTTATTTGTTTACTCTCGGCATATTTTTTAAGTCCGATAAAATCTTGCTCCGACAATTCTAGCTTTTTTAACATGTCGAATTGGGATTCTACCTTTTTGGTATTTTCAACCTGGTACTCTGCCATCACCGCATCTTTAGTGACCAAGTTTTCTGCCTTAAAAGTTTGGAACTTAACAAAATCGGCTCCGGAATCAGCAGCAACATCGATCAGTTTTTTTGCGATCTCGATATTTCCATTATGATTTACACCGGCTTCGGCAATAATAAGTACCTTAGGCATGGGATCCTTCCAACACTATCATTTTAGTGGACAGAGAATCGAATGAAGTCTTATGGGTAACCGCAATAATTAATAAATTAGCCTTAAGCACATTAAGCAACTCGACGATTTTACCCTCGGTTTGATTATCTAAATTAGATGTCGCTTCATCCATAATCAGTAATGATGGTTTTCTCAGTAACGCACGGGCAATTGAAATTCTTTGTTTTTGACCCGTAGAAAGCTGGGCCTTTTCATTTAACAAAAACTCCAGACGACCGGGTAAAGTTTCAATCACATCTTTTAATTCCAGTTTTTCCAAGGTTTCCCAAATTTCGCGGTCACTAACCGAACCAGGTGCATAGTGGCCGTACAACAAATTTTGCTTTACCGAACCCCTTACCAAAAATGGCTCGGGTCCTACATACGCCAAAGCTTTAAACCAGTTTTGGGCAACTGTGGAAACCTCTTCACCATTATATAAAACTGTCCCGGCGTTCGGCTTCAGCAGTCCTAGCAGCAAACTTAACAAGGTACTTTTTCCGGTGCCCGACTTTCCTCGAATAACAACGAAGTCACCCTTAGATGCTTTCAAATTCATATCAGAAATAACTGGATGATTGCTCTCATAGGAGAAGCCAACTTGGTTCGCTGATATTTCAAGGCCACCCGTTGGTCGCGCACCATCCGTCATTACGGGAATAACAACACTCGTTTTCTTTATGGTAGTCCATGCCATTAATTCTTGAAGAGCAGGAAGATTTAATTTGAAGTATCCCATAAAATTATTCGCATCACTAGCCCCTTGAGCCGCACGAATAAAAATATAATAAAATGCCAATAACTTTGTTTTATCTGTACCGAAGTAACGGACACTGAAGAATGTTACAATAGAAATAACGACGATTCCTAATGCCGAAGGAATCACGTTCTTGGCCGCATTTACCTTGAGGAAACCTAGATAATGATCCTTATAACTATCTAACTTTCGCTTTCCCTCTTCAATTTCCCGGTCAACCATTTGGTATATGCGCAGTAAAAAATTAT
>JAZKJI010000141.1:0-7253 GCA_040384405.1 Bdellovibrionota bacterium | reverse complement strand
CATTCCATTCAGAATGATTTCCGACAACGTGTTATACTCTCGGTTAACGAACGTTCCCTTATCGCTAATTTTTTTTGATAAGAACTTGAAGGGTAATAAAAATAATCCCAGTAGAAAGATACCTAAGAGTAATTCTTGTGGCGCCAACGTAAGCGCGAATAGTAAAAATAAAGTTGTGGAAATCATAGAATTAATGAACGAAAATAAAATATCCAATAAATAAGAAGACTGTGTGATTCGTTCGGAAAACATGACAAATATGCGATCAGTTGATTCAACCTGAGCATTCGTAAGTGCATATTCTAAAATTTGTTTACGTTTAAAACATATAAAACTCTGGGAGACTTTGCCGCTAAAGAACTGTTTTAAACCCAAAATAAAACTTTTGAAAAATCCATATAACACAAGAATTATCAAGTTCACTTCGACTGACCGTGGGAACCATTCCGGAATATATTGGGATGTCTGAGATAAAAGACCCATAGAAAACAAAAAGCTCTGAAGGATAAATACAAATCCAGCTTCCGCTAAAAACCATAAAATTCCTAACAAAAGGGAAAAACTAAAGATCTTAAAAGTATCGTTGCCGATAAAAGCTTTAAAGTTCTTTAATTCCTTAACGATTGTTGATACTTTCATTATAATCTTTCGTCAGTGCCGGATAAGGGAATTATAGGAGAGATATTAATGAATACGCTATTATATTCTTCCTCCCATGTATCCCAAATTCAAATTCTTTATCCAGGAAGGATTTTGCCCTCAAAATATTATTTAACTCCATGGACCGCAGATGAATTTTCGAGGCTCATTTCTTTGGAACCCCTCCCGTCATCCTCGGCGCTTTTAGAATTGACGGGATTTTCCGCAAAAGTGGCCGAATTTTATTCAAAAGTTGATCTTCAAGGTAACATTCTGAGTTTAGGAGCAGGTCACTCTACCGTAGAGATTCACTGCGTTAATCATCAGCCTTCTATCCGCTCGATATATTGCGTGGATATTGCACCTTACATGGATGAACTATCTCGACTGATTCCACCAAAAAGCTCATCCAAACTACACTTTCTAAAGACTTCAATTTTTGACGAACCGAAACTGCTCAACTTGGTAGGGCCAGCACAGTTTGATACAATTATGATAAATCAGGTGATTTACACGCTCTCGGATAGAGAATTAAGTAATTTGCTCGATTTAAGTGAAAAACTTCTTAAGCCCGGTGGTTCAATTTATATTCTCTGCACTTCACTGAAAAAGCCGCGAACAACCCTTTATTCATTATGGGTAACCGCAAAAATTCTGCTGGGTGAAAGGCGATTTAAGCCGATTGGGATTTTACGAAGCCCATCACATCTGATAAAAATATTTAAAAGGCATCCCCGTTTTCAGGTAATCGAGGTTAAATCAGAATTACCAATTTCATATAAACTAGTGCTCAAAGCATAAGAGGTTCGATGAAAGCAGTTATATTGTGCGGTGGAAAAGGAACTCGTCTCAGCGAAGAAACTAATTTGCGGCCAAAACCTATGGTTGAAATTGGCGGAATACCCATGTTGGTCCACATCATGGAAAGCTACGCTAAATATGGGTATAAAGAATTCGTCCTGGCCCTGGGCTACAAAGGCGATTATATCAAAAATTATTTCCAGGGATTTTTTGCCCGCACCAACGATTTCACCTTGGACCTTAAATCTGGCTCGATTGAATACTTAAATCAAAGCCGGAAGGATTGGAAAATCAGTTTTATCGATACAGGTGAAGAGTCAATGACCGGTGGCCGATTACTTCGACTGAAAGACCACTTAAAAAATGAAAAAACTTTTATGCTCACTTACGGCGATGGCGTTTCAAATATTAACATTGAAGAACTCGTCAAGTTTCACAAGTCTCACGGAAAATATGCAACTGTATCTGCAGTTAGACCCGTAGCCAGATTTGGCGAAATGAGCATGAGCCAAAATCTTGTAACCGCCTTCGCCGAAAAACCACAAACCGAAGCGGGATGGATTAACGGGGGCTTCTTCGTATTTAACTCAGAAGTTTTCAAGTTTTTGGATCAAGGCGATGAAACAATTTTAGAGAGAAGTCCGTTAGAAAATTTGACCAAGGAAAAACAATTGATGGCTTATCAACACGACGGCCATTGGCAGTGCATGGATACTTTAAGGGATAAAGAGTACCTAGAAAATCTTTGGCAAAATAAAAAGGCATTCTGGATATGAACCTAAATCTGCTTAAAGGTAAAAAGGTTTTAGTTACCGGGCACACCGGCTTTAAGGGTTCTTGGCTTTGCCATTGGCTCCATGAAATCGGCGCTGATGTTGTCGGATACTCAATAAATGTCCCTACAAACCCAAGTCATTTTGAAGCTACGGGTTTAAGTGAAATTATAAAAGACATTCGGGGCGATATTTTGGATTTAGAAAACTTGCGGAAAGTTTTTAAGTCAGAAAATCCGGATGTGGTCTTTCATCTAGCCGCCCGTCCGATCGTACGGGATTGCTATGAAAATCCAAAATTGGCTTTTGAAACAAATGTGATTGGTACATTAAACATTTTAGAATGCTTAAGAGATTCAAAAGTAAAAGCTGCCGTACTGATCACAAGTGATAAATGCTACGAAAATGTTGAGTGGGAATACGGTTACCGCGAAATCGACCGCCTGGGTGGTGCCGATCCATATAGCGCTTCGAAAGCTTGCGCAGAAATCGTTATCAGTTCCTATTTCCGTTCTTACTTCGCTAACCACACATGTAAAATTGCTTCAGTGCGGGCGGGTAATGTCATTGGCGGTGGCGATTGGGCTGATTATCGCATTGTCCCCGACTGCGTAAAGAGCTGGTCAAAGAATGAAACTTTGATCGTAAGAAGTCCAAACTCCACCCGGCCTTGGCAGCATGTCTTAGAACCGCTTAGCGGCTACCTGACTTTGGCTTGTACGTTACTAGAAGATAAAAAACTTGCGGGTGAATCATTTAACTTCGGACCTAACAGCGATGTTGTTCAACCCGTCGGCGAATTGATCGAAGAAATGAATAAGACTTGGAAGGCCGGCAAGTTCAAAATTGAAATTCCAGCCGATCAAAAGAAAGAAGCAGGCTTATTAAAGCTCAGCTGCGATAAAGCACTTTTTCATTTGAAGTGGAAAGCCGTAATGGATTTCACGGAAACGATCGCGATGACGGCACAGTGGTATCAACAATTTTATCAAAGTCCCAAAGACGCGAAATCCAAATCAAAATCGCAGATCAAAGAATATATTAACTTGGCCAAAGAACGCGGACTTCCATGGGCCAATTAGTTCCGCTACTTGATGGAGTAAATTTAGTTCCATTAAAAATTATCAAAGATGATCGTGGGATGGTCATGCACATGATTCGTAGTGATCAACCTAACTTCAAAAAATTTGGTGAAATATATTTTTCAGTTACAAACCCCGGAGTTACCAAAGGCTGGAAACGCCATCGTATAATGGAGCAAAATTTTGCGGTTCCCCAGGGCGAAATGGAATTCACTTTATTTGACGACCGCCCGGCATCTGCAACCCAAGGAAAATATCAAAGGGTTCAACTAGGGTTAAACAATTATCAACTTCTGCAAGTGCCGCCCATGATCTGGTATTGTTTTTCCACCAAAGGCAGTGAATCTGCAATGATCGCAAACTGTGCGACTATTCCCCACGACCCTTCCGAATCAGAAACCGCACCGTTAGAAAAATTTCTGGTTAATCCAACTTAAGATTTCGGTTTACCCATCGATAGTTGATGGTAGGCAAAAAGCATACGGCCCGGGATCAACAGCATAATTAATGGTTTTACTAAATAGAGATAACTTGTCGGCCCTAATTTCAAAGACCGGATGCCTTTGAGCTTATATTCAACTTCCCGCAGGCGATCGGCAAATTTCTTTCGACCGTAATCTTTTCGACCCCATTGAATAAAATATAATTTTTCCTGGACTGTTCTAAGCTTTGCACCGACAGCCAACATGCGCATCCAAAGATCGTAATCTTCTACTCTCAACGCCAAGGGATTATAACCCCCGACTCTCAATAAAATTTCCTTTTTCATCATGGCAGAGGCATGAATGATTTGCGACCCCCGCACCCAATTTTGCAACTGCGGTACCTCATCCCGAATGTTTGCTCCCCAAACCTGCCCTTCGGAAATTAAAAATGCATTCGTACTTACAACATCAACGTCAGGATGTTTTTCCAAATAATCCAGTTGTACTGCAAATCGATTCGGGGTCGATGTATCATCGGCATCTTGGCGCGCGATCAGTTCAGCCTTTGCTGATTTCAAACAAACATTCAACGTGCCGGCTAATCCCATATTCTTTTCATTTTGCAAAAGTACAAATCGGGGATCACCCGAATATTTTTGCAGCTCTGACCACGTCGTATCTTTCGAACCATCATCGCAGATAATAAATTCCCAATCGGTCACCGACTGCTTCAAAATCGACTCGACGGCCGGATGAATAGTTGCCGCCGCATTGTAGGCACCCATAATTATGGAAATTCTTGGTTGGCTAGACATTATAAATATCGGTCTTATACTTTTTTAAATTTTCTGGATTTGAAAACCATTTAATTGTTTCCTGCAATCCCTGCTCTAAATTAAATTTCCCCTTAAAGCCGGTAAGCTCGGTTAGTAATTTAGAGTCGCAGCAAAGTCTTTGCACTTCAGAATTTTTGGGGCGAACTCTTTCGTTATCTAACTCAACTTTTACATTCTTACCCATCAATTTCGATATCAATTTAATCGTATCGTGCACTGATATCTCATAGCCCGACCCGATATTTACGGTCTTACCGATGCTTGCCGGTGCTTTCAATAATGCTAAAAAGCCCCGGGCGGTATCGCTCACGAAATTGAAATCTCTGGTCGTTGTTACATCGCCCAATTTAATTGTGTCCTGTCCCTTGGCAATTTGGGAAATAATGGTTGGAATTACCGCACGCGCCGATTGGCGTGGACCAAATGTATTAAATGGTCTGGCGACTGTCAGGGGTAGCTCAAACGAATAAAAGTAACTCATCGCCATAGCATCAGCAGAAATTTTAGAAGCACTATACGGAGACTGCGGCTGCAGTGGATGTTTCTCGTCGATCGGAACATAAACTGCTGATCCATACACTTCACTAGTTGACGTGTGAATAACTCGCTTAACTTTATGATGTTTAGCGGCCTGGCAAATATTTAAGGTGCCCTTCACGTTTACATCTACATAGCTATCCGGCGCGACATAAGAATAAGGGATGCCAATCAAGGCCGCCAAGTGCAAAACACTATCGACCCCTTCACACAATTTATCACAAAGGAATGGATCCCTTATGTCTCCGCTGATGATTTCCAAATTCGAATTCTTCGGCAAGTCTTCAAGCCATCCCCAACTATTAAATGAATTATAATAAGAAAGGGCGCGAACCTTATAGCCTTCGGCTAATAAAAGTTCGACCAAATGAGAACCAATAAAACCATCTGCGCCCGTAACTAAAACTTTTTCAGCCATACGCCTTAACCAAGCTTTCTAGAAATAATGTAATCAAAAATGCGAATCAGTATTTTTGATTTACACAAGTTTTTCTCGCCTACGTAATTTACAACTGTACCCGCGAATCCCGTTTTAAACCGATTAATTCCTGCAATGCTTTGTTTATTAGGGTCAATTCCCCCAAAATCAAATTCCTTTATTCCCATATCTTTAGCTGAAGATAAAATGGAGTCCACCATCAAAAATGAAGCGTTTAAATCCCGTCCAAGTTCACTTGAACCAGCAAGGTAATAGTACAAAATCTTCTCGTGCCGTATCAGTAGTGCTACAGCTATAACTTCCGTACCGTTAGAAACTTGTGCCAAAAGTAATTTTTCGCCAAAGTACTTATGAAGCTCCGAAATATCAGCAGCGTTAACTTTTAGTTTTTGCAAATCCTTAGTTTCTGCCATCGCATTGTGGACCTTGCAAAATAGATCAATATCTAAAGGCGTAATGGAAAATACTAATCCTTGGGCTCGAGCTTTTTTTAAATAGTAACGATTGTTCTGAGAATACAATTTTGGATCACCATGCCAATTAGGCATATCTAAAAACCGCACGGTAAATCCACTATTAACCGGCTTCTTTACTGGCTTTAGCAGGGATATCCGGTCAAAAACTGCCTTCGCTTCATCGGTGCCATAGTCAAAGAAATTAAATCTTATGTAAGTCGTCCATAAATTATAATAGCTTTCTAGGCCTTCGATACATTTACTTAAGAATTTGTGGTCCGTTACATTGATTCCGCTCGAGCACCATCCAAATTTAAACGGACCTAACTTCTTAAATAGAATTTGGGTTTGCCCGATAAATTGATCACCGTCAAAAAAACAAACACGTTCTAAAAACCAGTTTGTTTTTTTATATTCACCCCATTCGTGGGTGGAAAAAATATTAGGATTTAAACAAGCGCTCAACTGCCTATTCCATAAATCACGATCGCCACCAAAAGGTTTCGCGCTAATCAGATTCACCAAATAAACCTTACGGCCCAAATATTCTTAAATTCGGGCTCCAGCTGGGCAGAAGATTCTGGCGTAAGGTCTGGCCAATGGAATATCTCTAATCCCATTTTCTTAAATTTCTGTTCAATTTGTTGAACATCGGCTTTAGGCCAAAACGGAAAACAATACGGCACAACATTTTCGGTGACACTTTTAAACACCGGCTCAATCCGTAAAATATCTGTCTGCTTCAATAAAAGATTAAATAAATCCCTGCGATTTTTACTGTTTTTCAATAAATCAAATTTCGAAACTTCCAACCACATATTAATGGGTTGCTGATACGAGAAATTTGGCGATCTCAGTTGTGGAACAATGGGTTTTCTAAGTTTCTCAAGTAACTTAACAAAAAGTGGCGGACCCAAAATGAAAGCCACTTGCCGTAATAAATCCTTAGCCTTAAATTTCCAATGCGGCTGGAAGTAGGACCGTTTCGGTTGCTTTACTGCCATCGCACCTTTCTTTGCCACAACTGCGCCATTATAAACTGGAAATGATTTCCTGAAAGAAAAAATTCCCCAGTCACCACGTAATCCTAACCATTGCCCATCCGTATCCGTACTTAAAAACCCATGAGCATTATCTTCTATAATCTTTACGTTAAATGGAGTTAGCACTTCTTTTAACGGACCCATCTCTGCAGGAAATCCGAAATAATTCACAACCAGAACATGATCGGGACGATTTTTAATCATAACCCTTTCAAGGTGCGAC
>JAZKJI010000140.1:771-5028 GCA_040384405.1 Bdellovibrionota bacterium | reverse complement strand
GGCGTGAGCGTTTCATTAAGCAGCATTTGGTTTGTTAGCGCGAGTAATCCGCCCATTCGGTTCTGAGGAGTTTTTTTGATGGCAATAGAGATTGCTAAAAATAGAAAACCAGAAGCCTCCCACATCAGTTAAAGCCGAAATACCGTTTAATCCGTTGTGAGAAATTCAAATTTTACTAATTTATAAATCTATCCATCTTGGAAATTCCAAATTCCTTAATCGCAGCCCGTTGATTACAAGACCGACAAAGTAATCTCAAATTTTCGGCTGTCGATGTGCCACCTTTTGCTTGGGGATGAATGTGATCTATTTCCAAAGCATAGCTGGACCGGCAGTTTTCACATCTATTATCGGCTTTCCGAAAAACCCCTCGTCTGATCTGCGCCTTTGATTCGGCCAGTTCTTTTGATGGAATTCCCATTTCGGGATCCACTTCCACTTTCAAAACTTTTAGTTTTCTTGATTTTCTTTTTGTTTCAGTAGCTACTTTGATGCGACGTTTCTGGAGCGCTCCAGTTTTTGCCGGATCAAGTTCTTTAAGTCCTAGGTCGCAAAGATTTTCAAAAAGTTCACCTAAATTTAAGTTTGGATTTTGGTGGGCAAGCAAGCCCTTGAGTTTTTCTATTTTCTCTAAAAGATCAGATGAGGCTAAAAACTTAAGTTCAACTTTCGAATCCGAAACTACATGAACACGATCAGGCTTTAGTGAAGCCGGTTCTGACGAAAAAGATAAAGCAATTTTTTCGGTTTCTCGAGTGGATTGATTAGCAACTTTTTCTAGAAATGAGATCTTATCTTCTTTGGAAACTTCCTGATTATGAAACTTCTTTTCTTTACGAAACAAATTATGTGCAATACTCATATGCATTAAAGAAATTTCTCCGGAGTTAATTTTACTCTCGAGCTCCGGAAGGTCCTTTAGTAAGCGCATCGCTGAAATTCTTCGGTAAGCCTGATCTTCGGAATAGCCAAATTTTTTAACCGCCATTTCAAATAGTGATTTGTAACCAAGTGAAGAAAATATACGCCGCCGCTCAATTTCACGAAAGTGATGTAAGATGCTGGTTAAGATCTCCCGTTCTTCGCGAACGAGGTTGCAAGTTCTTTCAATTAATAAATTATCAGCAACAGTGTTAAAGTTCACGCGCCACCCCTTTTAAAATTTATTTACCACTCACTTTTAAAACTCGATTGAAGATATCACAACTTTATAGATGCAAAATTTGGACGCAGCTGAAAGCTAATTTATACGCAAACAAATTATGTGCGGTCGGAATTGTTTGAGCGGAAAAAGTGCGACTGCTGAAGCATTAGAGCGTAGGGTCGGCGGTATCAACACTTCTGAAATAAAAATCTGCGAAAGAAATTTTCGAATAAAATAGCGTCAACTGTTTTTTGTTTTCGACGCAAAATTTTTTAAAGG
Organism: Bdellovibrionota bacterium; assembly: GCA_040384405.1. Classification (GTDB taxonomy): domain Bacteria; phylum Bdellovibrionota; class Bdellovibrionia; order Bdellovibrionales; family Bdellovibrionaceae; genus JAZKJI01. Next base: position 3,605 of record JAZKJI010000140.1, on the reverse strand, counting down.
GTAGTGGATTGAACCAATTTTAGAAGTGTATGGAATTCAACTTAATTTAAGAAGGGAAGCGTACTGAACTCAAATTAATTTTAGAAGGGAAATGAATGGATCGAAAGTATTGAGTAGTTTGCGCCAGAAATAAAACAATTCTCCGAAAACAGAATTAGATCAGTAAAAAACTAAAATCAATTCTCCAAAAATCTCGACAACCGCAAAAAGTAAACCTTCTCACCAACCCTAGAAAGAAAAGGCTTCTCACATCCACGCTTAGATTTAAAATGTCTCTGATAACGTCCAGTCAAACGATGCTCGCCACCCTTAGCCTCGTAAGTCACAGGCACCCACTCGCCATTCAACCGCTCGTAACCACCAAAAATCACAATGTGCCCACGCGAAAAAAAGATATCGCCCGGTTGCAACTGCTCTTCGCTCGTCAAAGGTTCAAACTCAAAGTTGTCTTGCATGTTCTTGATAAACGAAACAGACAGTCCGCGCCAATCGCGATCCATAATTTGAAATAGTCGGTTAGTGGTCAAACGAATGCGCGAGTCATTCGATTCCAACTTATCATCCAAAATTTCTTCCACACATGCTTGCACCAACGTCGAACAATCAATCCCCCGAGAAGATTGTTGCACGCCCATATAATCTAACGCCATTTCTGGAGCGGCACCGTAAACATATCCATTATGAATGGTAATCGTGTCATTAAAAGCCAAAGGAATAACCCGCTCATTGAATTCAGACCGATAGCTAATTTTCAGCTCTAACTGATTTGCTAAATTATTAAATTGCTCGGGAGTTAACTTCATCCGCAAGTTTTCAAATAAAATTGTTTTCGCCACAAACGGAGTCAAAATATTTCTTTGCTCATCATATCTAATCACACTGGTGTACGAGTTCGCCGCTCGAAATAACAAACCCAGCAAATTATTTTTCCATTCATCCTGAGCCGACCAACCACGAATGATGTCATACGCACTTACCGGTTTATGAGTCATGACTTTGATAAAACTGCGAATCGCACCGCGCTCGATCCAATTAAATAATGATTTATCGCGACCCTCTAAGCGGCGACCCTGAGATTGCCAAATGCGATGCCACTGAGAATAGGGACCTTGATCGGTAAACCATTGCTTAATTTCCGGAACGGAAAGCTGAATTCCATAATCCGTATAAGCTTGTTTGATTTTTTTCAGATCCTCGAAATTCTTTTTCCAAGTAAAATTAGTTTTTGCATCCGTACACTTAATAATGGGATGAAGTTTCAAGCCCTTCCAAGCAAGCGCCTTCGCTTCACGAATAAATTGCACATCTTCGCATTTGACTGCGCCTTTATTGCTAGGGGATGCAGTTCCAGAAACTGATGCTGTAGTCGATATCGCTCGCGTAGCAGCTCGCACATAACTAATCCCCGCAACGTTAACCATCGCGAAAACAAAAAGTATCCATATGCGAAAGCATTTATGAAAATTCATCTATATATAAGAGATAGCGATAAGCATGCCGTGTCTCATTCCGAGACGAAGTAAAATCCAAGAGCAAACAAACATCAAAACGCGAAGCCACCGAAACAACCTTAATTCGCTTCAGCCACAGACCCACACGCATAAAACCGTAAACACCCAGCAAACACGCTAAAAACAACCGAACAAACCCCAACAGCAAACCACCAACCCCCACCCAAAACACCCAAATCTCTAGACACCCGAAACCCTAAAGCGTCACTTCCGCTAACTTCGTTTCAGCCTGAAACACTCAGCGCAAATACATTAGAATCCAGTGGTCTTGGCCTTGCTCTTACCTTAGTTATGAGAAAAGCCCTACGTTCGACCTTAACTATATTAATCAGCTTCACAACGGTCCTAGCACCAATGCGATTCGCTCAAGCTAATATAGTTGATGCGATCAAAGCTTCTAAAGCTGGAATCACGGCGGTAGTCGAAAAATCCAGTCGTAATGGCAAGCTTGGAACAATGGTAAAGTATTACGATCGCTCTGGCCGAGTTAAGTATCAAATGTTCTGGGGCAAACAAGACATCAGTGATTTTTCTCCGGATAAAGTATCTAAAGAATTAAGACTAGTTCGCGAACTTGAAAAGGGCGTTGATGAAAGTCCAACGACTGGTCTTCCATTATTTGATCGCGCTGACCAAGTTGACTTAGCCTTAAAAAATGAACGAACGATGGAAGCCCTACAGGATTATCTGGTTTCTAAAAATATTCTAATTCCACCACCAAAAATTACTCCTGATATGAGTCTTGATGAAGTTCTTAAAGCTAAAGAAGCTTTCGCGGCTGCGATCAAGAAAGAACTTCCCCACGTTCATCACTCTATGTTTAAAGGTAAACGTCCTAACGTTTTTGTTGAATCATTTAAAAAGTTCCCGATGGATGCTGCCAGCTTTTTTATCGCCATCGGTGCGATGACTACTTTTGATTTATTAACTAACTATAATGATAACCCGGTTGCTTACGATCAATTCCTTGATGGACAAAAAGATCCAGTTGGAATGTTGTCATTTTACGCATTCATGGTCGCTAACGGAGTTACTAATCGCGCGATCCAAGATTTATTAGGTGATAAACGAAATAAACAGTTCCGTCACTTTTTACCATATTTCGGCATGAGTATGGGTATGACCGCTTCCAACATGGTTCACGAAATTTATCACTTCCCACATTTAAAAGACTGCGCAAAAGCATTGGTAACCGGCAAAGACGTTCCAAGTGATAGCCATAGCACCGTATCCAATACTTTATTACAAAATGCAGCTTACCAAAAAGTTGATATTGGTGGAAAAGACTCTACTCCGCAATCATGTAGCCAAGCTTTTGAATAC
>JAZKJI010000140.1:0-761 GCA_040384405.1 Bdellovibrionota bacterium | reverse complement strand
CTGGCAAAAAGAGTTCGTTGTCCAAGAAACTTTAAGTAACTGGGCTCCGGCGTTGGGATCTATGTGGTTATCAACTCTGACTGCCGGTTTTGCACAAATCATCGGTGGCGGAGCAATCGCATGGACCGCAGATAAAGTATTTGATGTTAAACACGTTCAGTTAAGTACATTCATGAAACCAGCAAAATTCGGAGTTCGTTTAGGCGGAGTCACCGTACAAACCGCGCTATTCCTAGGTTTTGATAAAATCTGGAATCCGATGGTAGTTGCCCCTTGGAAAAATCACTTTGATGGTGGTTACATTTCTAAGCTTGATAAAAACGTTACTAATATCATGGAAGACTACCAAGCAAACGGATGGAGAAAGCTTTCTCCGGAAGAGTGCGAAAGTTACAAAAATAAAGACAACATGTGCGAACGCGACTTAGTGTATAACCTTAAAAAATTACAACAGCGTTTAAGTGACTGGCGCAATTTCAACATGACTGATGTTCAAACTCAGCATGCGAATTGGCAGCAAATGGTTTTACCAGCTACGACGATGATGTACGCTTCGGAAAGTTTCTACCGTCAATTTTTACGAGCAGTTGAAACCGGTAAAGACGGAGTTCTGGGCGAAAAGTTAATTTACGCTTATCCATTATACGGAATTACTCCGGACAATTTAAATATGGAAATGCTTCGCCCACTGTTTGAAAAACATCACGAAGAAATCATTCCGGCTCAAATGGCGACGATCAAAAAAGTTATTCATATTATGA
>JAZKJI010000139.1:0-5515 GCA_040384405.1 Bdellovibrionota bacterium | reverse complement strand
GTTTTCGATAATTTAAAAAGTTCATTTAAAAAGTCATCGTATCCAACGCGGTCATAACCGACGGCAAGGGCGCCGCGAAACTGTCCGTCAAAAGTTCTTAAAATAACTTCCTGGCGTTCTGCCGGAAATGCTTTTGCGACCGCTGGATCTTCGGTCAAAACACGTAAGGCATCCGGCGTGCTTTTCATAACGGTCACATGCGGTTCAAGCGCAAGAATTCGTTTTCTGATACTATCGTTCATTCCGTTCATCACAAACAGCACAACAAAAAACGCCGTCGTACTGACCGTAATTCCAATCACGGAAAGAAAAGCTAATCGGCGGACTAACGAGCCCGCCCGCTTTGAAAATACGAATGCCTTTAGAAATTCCAGGGATAAATGCATCGCCCGTAGGCTAGCATTATTTTGATTGGGCGGGAAGTCGTTGTTTCTCTTCGCCTCTGACTTCTTGAACCTTTTCTTTAATAAAATAGTTCTTTTGAAGTGCTTTAACCAAGATTGTAACCTCGTTTAATGCTTCCACTGCCCGGCGTGCCGTTTGCGGCATCTCTGGACCTAATTCCTTCATCGTAGCACTTAGGACCTTTACGTCCTCACTCATGATCGCAATATTACGAGTCATGATCGCTAGATGTTTTGGAAGATCAGGGTTCTCTTTATTAAGAGCAGGAATAACTTTGTTAAGTTCCCGCGTTAAAACCGTAACGTTTGCTAAAACCTTCATTAGGTTTTCATCGTGATTAGCTTGTTTGGAAAGCTTCGTCACTTCTAACGACATCTCGTTTAAGTTTCCAAATAGCGGGTCCAGTTTATCAAACGCACGTAACATGCTGTCCGTTCGATCTTTATTTAAGAAAGCCTGTAATACGCTAGAAAGATTTTTTAACGTATCAGTCATGTCCCCTAATGAACTTCCCAATTTTTTACCGCTCATTAAAGTCATGATATCAGTTGATTCCTGGGATTGAACGACATCGCCCTCATCCAATACTTTCCCTGTCGCACCCACGGTAAGTTCTAGAACGCGATCTCCAATGATAAATGGTCTTACGAGTAACGCTACCGAGTCTTCACGTAAACGGTTATGAAACTTTCCTAAAATATGGAACTTCACCCGGATCTGATTGTCACCTTCAAGTTCGACATCGTCGATAGCGCCGGCTTTTAATCCCGCCATTTGCACCACGGTTCCGGCATGCAAACCATCGGCATTTTCAAATACCGTTTGGTACTGAAGCTTTTCTTCGAACCAACCTTGTTTAATCGCGGTACTAACTGCCGTAATGAAAACACCCGTTACTGCAGACAAAACAAAAAGACCAGCTACCCGTTCAAATTTATTAAATTTTACCTTCATAGATTCATTACCTTTTTTTCCTGAATTTCAGTACTCAAGTAAAGTCCTGCTTCAGATAGATAAAGTTCTTTGTGCGGCAGCAAAGCCATGAACTTTTCATCATACGACGAAAGTACAATATGCTTTAAAGCACCTTGCCTGCGGATTTCATGGATATAATCTAAAAATATGGTTGAGGTATCATGACCCAAACCAACCGATGGATCGTCCATGACTAATAAATCTGGATAAGTAATTACCGATCGCAGAACACAAACTAATTTTCTGACTCGACCCGGAACGTGCGCCGGTCTCTCAAATTTAAATTTACCCAATTCAAATTGATTAATTAAAATATTCACGCGCTCTTTCGCTTCTGCATGGGGAAGAAGCTCGTGATAAATTAAAGGTAGCATCAGATTATCATATAAAGTCCGGTTACTAATCAAACCACCGTAATCAAATGAATACCCAATATTTAATCGGTACGGTAAAAACTCTTCAAACGACATTTCCGTCGCATTTTGTTCATTGATAAAATAGCCACCCGATTGCGGAGTAATCAGTCCTGCCAAAATTTGCAATACGGTCGACTTCCCAGCACCTTCATCAGATTTTAGCCAAAGTACTTCGTTCATTGGAAAATCAAATTCCACGGACTTCAAAGTCGACTCATGGGCTTCGTGGTGAAAGTTTACTTGGTCAAAGCGTAATTGTTTAATGGGGGTGCGGACTGCAGTCATGAAATGACTCCTAATTGTTGCAATTGGCGGAGATAAAATAAAGCCGTAACCACCAAATTAAATATGGTTACGTAAATCACACACTTCACCACGGCATCAGTTGTTACCTGTGGAACTTCATGCGGACTTTTCTTAACGGATAAACCTTGGTAACAGCAGATAACAAAAATAATCATTCCGCTGAAACCATTTTTTAAAACAAAAATAATCACATCTTCTTTTGCTAATGAATTAAGTAAACTATCAGCATAGAAACTGAATGGCAGATTATGGAAACCCTTGGTTGCGAAGAAACCGCCCACTAATGCAATCGCCGTAAAATAAAATGCCAAACACATTACGCTGACCACGCCACCCAGAATCCGCGGAAACACGATAAAACTTAATGGATTAATTCCCATACTTTCCAATGCTTCAATTTCGCGGTTAGCCCGCATATTTCCAACTTCAGAAGCAACGGCAGTTCCGCTTCTTGCGATAACAACCAATGCCGTTAAAAGTGGCGCGGCTTCACGGACCAAAACGACGACCAGAAAACTTCCGATCATTTGGGATCCGCCCAATAGACTTAAGTTTCCCATACCTTGCAGGATAAGTACTGACCCCGTCGTTAACGCCAGCACGGAAATTAAAGCCATCGCTTGAAAACCGGTAAAATAAATTTGCGCGGATACCACCGAGAAAACTGTTTTTAAACCTTGGGCTTGATCCAACATGGTCGCGCGAAACGAAAGATAAACCATTTGTAAAACCCTAAGGGTATACAAAATCTGGTTTACCCAAAATTTTCCAACGCCGTCGACCTGATTCCAGAAGTAATTGAACATGGTAAACTTATCGGAATTCCCCGATTTTCAGAGAGCGGAGGAAGGTCTTAATCAGTAAAAAAACATCGTATAAAACATGGATTTAATGGACTCGATACCCACTTCGGTCCAGCCCGGATACCGCCTTTGGCCCATAACCGGGTGAGGAACGATGTCGATAGTGTCTGGGTAACTACTTCGAAAGGTGGCATAAGCCCTGGGCATATGAAGAATTGAAGTGACCAATAAAATTTCGCGGCAACGAAGTGCTTCAACCAAAGGTAAACTTTGTTGGGCATTTCCAAAAGTTGTCTCTGCCCGCTTTTCTAAAAACACATCATCTTCATTTAAGTTTCCATAGACTGGCCAAAGCGGTAAAAGATCGCGCAAGGCTACGTCCTGGTGAACTCCGGAAATTATTAATTTTTTTACCTTGCCGGCACTTAATAAATCAAACCCCTCACGGACCCGCGTAGGTCCGCCGGTTAAAACCACGGCGCAATCGGCAGAATGATCGTAGTAATTAAATCCGCGAACGGCGCGGTCGATAATAGAGTACTCGTGATAGAAAAATACCCCCAGGGCGAACGATCCAACGAAGGCCACCACGGAGGTAAAGAAAGGAATCCGGTTAATATTAATTTTTGGCGGCGAGAACTTCAATTTCAACTTGAACACCCTTCGGCAGTCCCGCTACCTGAATGGTTGACCGGGCCGGAGGCGCCTCTGTGAAATATTTTTCATAAACCGCATTTACTTTAGCAAAATCATTCATATCGGTCAGAAAAATAGTCGTTTTAACGATATTAGTGAAATTACAATCAGCCGCTTTTAAAACCGCTTCGATGTTTTTCATCACTAAACTTGCTTGCTCTTCAACGGGCAAAGATTTCATTACTTCTTGGTTTGCAGGATTAATTGGAATTTGCCCAGAGCAAAACAACATATTTCCATACATCACCGCCTGAGAGTAAGGTCCAACTGCCGCCGGCGCATTAGGAGTGGAAATAATCTTTTTTGTCATAAAGTACCTCGGTAGAAAGAATTTCGTTTAAAAGTAAAAAATAATTCCGGCACGCAATGGATGATCCCCAATGGTACGGAAACGAACCGTATCCAAAGAAGTAATCCCCAAGCCACCCTCAAAAGTTAAAGCCAAGGACTCTAAACCTGGTAAAAAGAATTCCGCACCAAACAGTCCCGATAATTCAAAACCGGAATGTTTAACGGCAAGTTCTTCGTAGCTGACGTACCCTGCTTGACCGCCATAGTAGAAATTCATGTTGGTTTCTTTAAATAAGATTTTGCGAACACCGGCGTTGAAAGCCAGCTTGGAATTATTTTTTTTCGTATCGATTCCCACGCTGCCCGTAAAAGCTAACTCAGAATTAGGATAGTAAACGGTAGCTAAAGCCGGAAGCTCTTCAGAGTTATTATTTTTAACTCCGATACCTAAACGGTTGGTTAATTCTTTTGCCGAAGCCGTTGATGCCGAAAGCATCACGAAAGTTAAAATGCCTAAAATACAGGCGCTTACAGCAGACCGCGAACCTCGCAAGATGTTTGTCATAGAATAGTGCTCCTTTTTGCGATCTCAGATTGGATTTAACTGCTGTTTCAGTCAAGGGCACGCCTCATAAATACAAGCTCGGCGCGTAAAATTCGAAGTGGTTTCTCCGCTTGGAAAGCGCAGATTTTAATCAATAGTTAATTTTCGAACCCTAATACGAAGAAAACCTTAGGTACCTTTTGACTCGAGACTTCGGGTATGAAAGGTAGTACCCATGACAAAATCAAATAAAAAACAGTATATGCTGGCGGTTCTGGTTGCGGCTTTAGGTTACTTTGTGGACATCTATGACTTGCTGTTATTCAGCATCGTGCGCGTTCAGAGTTTAAAGGACTTAGGCTTTACCACTGAACTAGAGCTTTTGGAAAAAGGCGTATTCCTGATCAATTGCCAAATGGCCGGATTATTAATCGGTGGCGTATTGTGGGGAGTCCTCGGAGATAAAAAAGGTCGGCTTTCTGTTTTATTTGGATCTATTATCATGTATTCGTTGGCAAATATTGCCAATGGATTCGTCAATTCCATAGAAGCCTACGCTATTTTAAGAATTATCGCCGGAATCGGACTTGCCGGTGAACTAGGCGCAGGAATCACACTAGTTTGCGAACTCATGCCGCAAAAAATTCGGGGTTACGGAACAACAATCGTGGCTGGTATCGGACTTTTTGGCGCGGTCGCCGCTTCGACGATTGCAGGATTAGTAGAATGGAAAACCGCTTATATCATTGGCGGAGTAATGGGCTTATCCCTTTTGCTATTACGTATCGGGGTCAGCGAATCAGGGTTATTCGAATCCGTGAAGATTACAGAAGTTAAACGCGGATCCTTTTTCGCATTATTTAAGAAAAAAGAGAGCTTAAAAAAATATATCTCCGTGATTCTGGCCGGAGTACCAATCTGGTTCACCATTGGAATTTTAATTACATTCTCGCCGGAACTAGGTGCAGCGATGGGAATGACGGAATTACCACAGGCCGGAAAAGCCGTACTGTTTTCCTATGTAGGTTTAGCAATCGGTGATTTAGCCAGCGGAGTTCTAAGTCAGGTGTTATCATCCC
>JAZKJI010000138.1:0-6627 GCA_040384405.1 Bdellovibrionota bacterium | reverse complement strand
AGTTTTCAAAGGCAAAATATTTATTTTTCGCGAGTACAATTGTACGCATGAGATTTTGGTCTACTCGCGCACAAAAGTACGCGAGTAAAAAATTATTTAACTCGTCCGGAAACGATCGCAATAATTGGTTGCGTATAACCTGCCGGAGAGCCAGAGCCCTTCCAAGTAAGTCCGTTGTCAGGTGACCATGTTCCTGTTCCCACATGATATTCGCCTGAATGAATAGAAGCGCGGCCTATTTGCCAAGCTAAATAAGACGTAACATCCCACGGGCCCGCAATATTTATTGAAGTCAGTAGTTTTCCGTTAGCCATCATGAAATATTTTTTTGTAACAGCATTGTAACCTAACTGGCTTAATCCAGTATAAGCGTAAACTTCCTGCCAGTTGTTCGTGTTAACGTCAGCCTTCGCCAATTTATATAATTTTTCGCCTGCGACCCCGTAATATGCGTCACCAATCAAATGTATAGAGTAGGGCTTAATTCCCTCTTTACCTTGGCCATCCCACTGAGATCCGTCAGTGGTAAAACCCCAACCGCTATCACCAGTTGCAAAAAATCGATCACCGATGAATTCAATTCGTCGGAAATAAGTTCCAGTAGCAGCGGTAGATGTGGTTGTCCAATGTTCACCATCGACTGACCAGTATAAATGACCATGTCCACCGACAGCAACGAATCTCCCATTTCCAAACGCGACCCCACCCATCCAATAAGCTTGATCACGGGCACCGGTTACGAGTCCTGAGCCTTTGATCAAATTATATTTTTGGCTCCAAGCAAAGCCATCGTTTGAAACTCGCGAGATCGCGTGACCTTGGCCACCAGCCGCAACGAAGCGACCATTACCAAAAGCAACTCCTCGATAAAGATAATCACTATGCCATCCGCCGCCGATACAATCCGCCGTAGTTTCATAACAACATGAACCACCAAGTTGTCGGGCAGGGGCAGGACAAATTAATTTAGTTGGATCAGCTGGGTCAGCTTTGATTAAAGCTTGTTCTTCGCCCGAAAATCTTTGTTCCTCACCAACCACAGTTCCGTAACCGCTGATGCCGGAAAGAATGCGTCCACCGACTCCCACAGAAACTGTAACTAAAGCAGGTTTCCAACTAGCAGGCCCTGGATAGAGTGACGGAGTAGCAGGTCCGCTCGGGGAAACAACAGGTGGTAAAACCATATCAGGAACACTCGAAGTTGTCGGAGCCGGCGAAGCTCCGGCCGGAGTGGGCGTTGGAGCAGGCGCCGGAGTTGGCGTCGGCGCAGGACTAGGTGGCATTGTCGTGGGAGTTGTTGAAAGACCACCGTTTGCAACCTTTGAAAGATCAGATCCATCTCCGGTAGTAAAAGTTTTCCCACAGTTTTGAAAAAGCGGAATCATGATAATTATCGAAGTGATTTTATAAAACTTTTTCATGGAGGAACCTACCTGTACTTGCGAGTTTTTTTAGTCAGTGCTGACCTTTAACCTATCGGTCGGAAGCAGGTAGAACATAACTTTCGTCCAGGCTTTAATTCTTCGTACTTACAATAGCTTACAAATAATTTTATGGATCCGCTATATATGCGTTTTGAAGATGTTTTTGCTAGATGATTTTTGGAAAATAAAAATAAACATGGCGAACTATTCGACAAAATTTTCCGTAAAATCCGAAACCGGGGATTTATGAATTTGAAAAATGTTTTAATCAATAAAAGTTGAACAATAGATCGACAGAAGGTTTGTCTCAGTTCGAGAATTGGATCGTGGGGTGCATTGGATTTTCAGAGTGAAACCGGAATAAATGAAAGCAGGCTGCAAAAAAATACAACCTGCCCAAATAAAAAACTATTTTAAATAATACTTAATCGAAATTCTATCTAGAGCCGCAATTCCTTCGGAACCGTTGTTAGCTGCATTTACAACAAGGCTCGCGTTGACTCGTAAGATTAGTCCAGTTGAACCTTTTCCGTAGGCCAAAGCACTAGGGCCCGCTTTAACCAAAAATCTTTGCACGTGATTGATCGGAGCATTTGCCGGCAATAGATTTTGGCTTACCGGTTTGCCAACGGCTCCTGCTACGAATGCTTCAACATTGGCAACCGCTGTCACGCTTCCCAGTTTGGCTACTAATCCATGGACGTCAACTCTTTCAAAACCGAGCGCTCTGTTTGCAGCTTTTTCTATTGGTATCGCTAATGTACAAGCCGCACGATCCAACAGTTTTTCACGAGATGCTAAAACAAATCCGTTAGAAATTATGTGAATCACTTGCGCCTTTGCGTCGACATAAACCAAAGTAGTTTCCTTCGGGCACAGGACACCTGCGGTAACCGGCAACCCTAACTTAACACCTTTTGCCGACAAGACTGGCTTATAAATAGAAGCTAACTCCAGCGGTGAAAGATAGTTTGCTGCAACTGAAGGTTGAGCGATCACATTTGAGAAATCAATACTGTCTTGTGAATTTAAACCTAAGTTTAAACCAAGCTCTTTACCGACAATTTTTCGATTCAACAATGTTGAATCTGTCATCTGTTCAGTTATTGCGGCTGAATTGACCGAAGCAGCTTGGGAAGCGATTTTAACATCAGCCATTTGCTTTTGCAGATTAGCCAAAAGTGCCGCGTCGCCATTCACCCTGGTTAAAATTTCCAGTTTGGATCGTTCGCGAAGAAGTGCCTTTTCTTGGGCCGTAGGAATCTTACCATTCCCTTGTAAATTTCCAGCCTGCGCACTGACCGCAATTAATAATAACAAAAGCCCACTCGATTTTTTTACCAGTCCGTGATTTTTCATAAGTTTTCCTTTTCTAAAGTAAATAGTTGAATATTGGTTTTATAAACTTTCTTTTTCTTGCGCCCCTCGAACTCGTCATTAATTTGCGCCAGAAATTTTCTGAAGCGCTTTTTAATCAACGGAACGTCGTCAGGATCCATGGCAAACGTTAAAGACAGAAAATCCCGCTCTTCAACGCTTTGTTCTTCCAGAGCTTTAGTTGCCAGCTCTAAATTTTGTCGTTGGGATTTTTGCAATGCCAGGTTAGCAACATTGTCTGGTGAACTTATTTGTTTTCCTGTGGACTTAATTTTTTTATTAGCAACACTTAATAATCCAAGTCGTTTTAATCTTTCAACCGCCTGAGCCGCTGCAAGTTTTGAGATTCCCAGACGTTTCGCGATTTCCCCTACGTCGCCCGAAAAGTCTTCAGTTTCAATTAAGGAAAGAATCGCAAAGTGATGCCAATCACCGATCGCATAGTATTGATCCGCACTTAACTGCCTGAATTCAGTCAATGATTGATCACCGCTGTCGGCAAAAGGTCGTTGAAGTATTTTTTCCATTTCTGCAGGACTTAAATGTAGTCGTCCTAATACTTCAGCCATTTTTGACGCTGAAACATTTCTGCGGCCTCGCAAAATTTCTGAAACCGCTGACGGAGGTAGCTGTAATCTTTTAGCATAGGCACGTAAAGAATATTTCGGGTTCTTCGCTTGAAGTTGCGAAAAATTCTTAAGTAGAGCTGTTTGAAAAAGTATCTGTCCGTTCATCTTGCCCCCCAAGGCGTGATGAACTTATAGCCCGGTATAAACAGAAAAAGATAGGGGTTTTGGAACAAAGTGTTCCATATCCTTGGAACAGCAAAGGCCCTCGGAAAATAGGCATAGGTATGTCCGCGTTTCCTTTGTGGTATTGCTTAACAGGGCTTTTTGCCATTTAGGAAAGAATTTCTTTAGAAGTTCATAAGCGCGGTAATAGTGTAGGTATTTAAAATTTGATCATCGACTTTTAATAATGTTGAGCCACCGACTCCGTTGGCCCCGGAAATGATAATTCTGCTGTAAGATCCTGCAAGATAGAATTGATTTTGGATGACCGTCCAAATTCCAGTGAAATTAAAACCTAACGCGGATAAATCATTTATTGTCGTCGTCGTTCCCGTTGAAGATTGCGTCGACGTTGACGCATAAGAAATCGTGGCGATCCCAAAGCGGGGAGTAAACCTTGGAAGCCCTGTGTACTGCAAGTTTGCCTGCAGAGATAGGGCGTTACCTCCAGTTGAAGAATCACTTGAGCCATCACTATATTCAGAGCTGCGTGTTCCTGGAATCGAGTAAGTTAGTACGCCAGAGTATGCCAACAAATTATACTTGTTCCCTATTTCGGCAGATAATGTTGTGAGATCGCCACCTCTAGCAACGTCGCCTCGGCTGGTAGAGGTCGCTCCTTTGTGATCCATCAATTTCGGGGAGTAATCAATTCCTATGTTAAAGTTCACGCGGCTGGATTGTTGGTGCAACAGGCGAATTTTATATTTCAATGTGACATCTTCTAATCCATCACTGCTTAACGTAATTGTTTGACCGCTAAGAGAGCCTGCTGCCGGTCCATAGGTATTTTCAGTATCATTATTTATTTTATAGCCCGAAGAGATACCAACATAGGAATTTTCAGTAATACCGTAGTAACCTTCAAAATCTGCGGAAGTGGATTTCGAATTCACATCTGACAGCAAAGCTCCTGAGCGATAAATACTGGTCTTCGTCGTCCCGTAAGTCATCGTACCGGTGATTACCCGGTCGCCGATATTTGAGATATACATTAAATCTATATTTTCCCGAGCGTTGTTGAAGCTCATGGAATCACTAGAATTATCTTCAACCTCGCGCTTAGGAGCGACCGGAGTTTCGACTTTTACCTTTTGAACTCGAGAACCTTTTTTAGATTTAGCATTTTGAGCAAAAGATAAACTGGAAGTAATAGAAATTATCAACACAGAAGCTGCGCAGTACTTGATGGTGTGCATGAAAAGATCATCACCGATAAATGGCTGTAATCAAAACGAAATGGACGTAATGGGGTCCTAGGACTAGTCCAAACAAACTCGTATAGAGGTCTAGCTTTTTATTGCCTTTCAAAATCGGGAGGGTTAACTATTTTGCAAGCGAGGTATCCATGAAATTACTATCAACTTTAATTACTGTAGTCAGCCTTCACGCATTCGCCGCCGACCTGCCCCAAGTCATCATTGAAACGTCAATGGGAACTATCGAGGCAGAATTGGATTCTGAAAAGGCGCCGGTATCGGTTCAAAACTTTTTGTCGTATGTGGATTCTGGTTTTTATTCGAATACGACGATCCATCGCGTGGTAAAGAATTTTGTTATTCAAGGTGGTGGCGTTGATAAGGAATTAAATGAACTTCCAACGGCGGCACCTATCATCAGCGAAGCAACAAATGGATTAAGTAATCTAAAAGGTACACTTGGGATGGCCCGCAGTGAAGATATCAACAGTGCTACTTCCCAATTTTATATTAATACAAAAGATAATATTAAATTGGATCATACTTCCGAAAAATATGGCTACGCTGTTTTCGGAAAAGTCACTAAAGGCTACGAAATCGTTGAAGCCATTGAAAACGTGGCCGTGACGACGGTCGGCGAATATCAAAATGTTCCGGTTGAACCTATTTTAATTCTTAGTGTTCGCAGAAAATAATTAAAAATAACTGTCATAAGCTAAAACCTATGCAAGGATTGGGAGGACTTTAAAAAAAAGGACTCCCATGAAAATGCTAATCGCTCTAATCACCTTCATTTCACTTAACTCTTTCGCCAGCGATCACATCGATGGACCGGTTACAACAAAACATCGAATTGCAGATATAAGTGATCTGTTCGCATTTCCGACACCGCAAAAGCCTGGATACTTAACAATCATTTTTAATGTCTATCCGGTAGTTCCAGCGGGGGGTCACTTTTCGGAAAAAGTAAGTCATAATTTGTTCATTCGTAAAACAATCATTAAGAGCAGCGACGCTGGAAAAATTTTTGAAACTGGCGGAGAGGTTGTCATCAGATGTTCCTTTAAAACTCCCCATGATACGGTTAATCACTCGGTTTCTTGTTTAGCAAGCAATGGACTTAAAGCAGAAGCTAAATACGGAGCTGTACAAGACGTCGCGACAAATGATTTCCGGGTCTATGCAGGAATGCGATCAGATCCGTTTTTCTTCAATGCCGATTGGGCAACGAAAGCAAGTTCCAAAGGAATTATTCCACCGCCAAAAGACAACAACATAATGAAAGATTTAAATATTTTAAGTCTGGTCATAGAAATCGAAGCCAAAAAATTATTTAAAGATGATTGGACAATGTTTGCAATCATTGCGGAAACTACGACCAATGATCAACCCAACGGTCCAGTTCGACGACTTGATTATGTCGGCCGCCCAGAGATCACCAACGTCAGTATGGTTGCCCACGAAGGTGAAGAGGACTTGCGTGACAATTATAATTTAACTGCGCCATTTAATGTGCCGGCGGCTGCGTTGGAAAAAACTAAGGCCAGATTATTTAAAAATATTTCGTACTACGATAACCTGGATAAGAAAAAAGACTGGGAAGATAGCGACCGTAATCGAATGGCCGAGCTTCTAGCAAATGACTATTTAGTGATCGACATTGCTAAACCTTGCGAAGGATCTGTATTTTTAGGAATTGAAAAAGCGATGATGCAAGACCGTCGTTACGAAGTTTGCGGGGGACGTAAACTAACCGACGACATCATGGATACGGTATTCACAACTTACATTGCAGGATTAAATGGAGCGCGAATTAAGGACGGAGTAGATGCTCCG
>JAZKJI010000137.1:32683-35815 GCA_040384405.1 Bdellovibrionota bacterium | reverse complement strand
CGCCTTGCATCTGGCCCCTAATCAAAAGTCGATTGGTCGCCCCAGGAGGGGAGGGGAAGCAAAGCTTCGCTTGCTGAAGAAAACCTTAACCGATATCTAGACCGCAACATCATCCGTATCAGTATCAGTAGCCGAAAACTGAACTGCCAACACCAAACCAACAACTAGACTGAAACAAATGCTAATGCCAATGCTAATGTCGCAAACTCCACTGGCACCGGCACAGAGCGACGGATCACAGGAAACAGGCACGGGCACTGGATTTCCCCGGGAATTAAGGAGTCCACGCCAATACCAATCAACCGTTACCGTACCGTCGCCGGTGCCGTTACCGTACCGTTGCCAATAACCAAAAAAAACAAAAGCGAGCCGAAGCTCGCTCTATATTTGTATTCAAATTATGTAGAAGAAAAAAGCGGGAACCGACCAGCGATCCCGCAAGATAAAGGACTAAGCTTTACGAGTAGTTTTCCGAGAAGTTCTTTTAGCAGCTTTTCTGGTTGTTTTCTTTTTGGAACCAGATGCTTTCTTTTTTGAGTTTGTTCCGGAAGCTTTTTTATTGTTCAAAATTGATTCCAATTTTAAATTTTTTAAAAGTGTTCGGGCTTTTGCTAATTCATAATCAAATTCTTTTTGAGCATCAGAAACTTGATTTGCTAATTGATGATATTTTCTTAGCGCTTCTTTTACGCGCTTTCCACCTTCACGATTTAATTTCAAATTTAATTCGTGGGAACGAACCTTAAGTTGCGCAGATACTGTTTTAAGTTCTTTGCTGATCCGTTTGAAATTTTGGTTCTTTGAAAGCTGAGTTAAAATTCGGTCCGCTAAAGTCATGTGAAAGGCCCCCTTAGAAAAAAAAGAAATATTTCGAGCCCCACCATAACCCCGGGGAACTCCTTTTTCAAAGCAAAATTCCTACAATTTCTGGGATCATCAGTTACTGGGCCAGGACCCGTCACCGTCACCCGTGTACTGGCATCTGTTACAGTTACCGTCCTGTGCCGGCGTTCTGTCTGCTGGCAACTGTTGGCGGTCCGCAGTGCCGGTCTGGGCACTGGTGCTCGGTTATCAGTAGGGGAAATACTCTATATAAAATTATAGTTTCCTTACTGATACCTTTTTTTGACTTGCTGAAATTACTGCGACTTTTTTGAATATCAACTGTCACCCATAGGCCCATCATTATGAGCCACCCGGATGACAGTTAAAAGTACGGTACGGTTGCAGTTGCCGTTTTATTACCTATTTTTGTAGATTATTATCGCGGCATTTACTTTTGCTAGATAGTCTTTGTCGCCTTCGTAGCCTGCCCTTACTAGATCGAAGGCTACTCTTGAGCCTACTTTATCTATGGCTCTTTGCACGTTTTGCTCTCCCATATTGTAGGCTAGAATCGCTAGTTGCCAATTTTTAAACCTTAAGTTTAAAGCTTTAAGATACCTAAAGGCTGCATCGGTTTCTAAATCCACGTCCAATCGCTCGTCGACTTGGTTATCTACCTTTAATCCATAATTGTGGGCCGTGCTTTTTATGAACTGCCATAATCCTGCTGCCTTGTACGGATTTTGGTTGGCGGCCAGATTTTGGTAACCTGATTCTACGATTGGAATCGCTAAAAGTTTTTCTGGTACACGGTGATCATTCACTTGTGTGTCCAGCATTTCTTTCATGGAATCCATTCTTTCGAAAGAAGCTTTTATAAATTTTCGTCCTTCGCTGGTTCCTAGATACCAATTTAATTGGCGCAGTACCCGGGCATTTAATACGACGTGGAAATTTCCGTCGCTATTTGCCTTTAGTACCATTTTTTCGGCCTGCTCTTGGCTGATGCGCTGATCTTCCAGTAAATCGTTGGATGCCCATGCAGTTGATGCCAGTGCCGTTGCGAATATTCCTGCGGCAATGACACCCTTCCAAAATGAGTTTTCTTTTTCTGTAAACATTGATTCAATTCTCCTTGTTAAAATATGCCGGTTCTTTACGAAGGCCATTCCGGCCGCGCAAGCCGGAGGACTTTTTAAAGAAACAGCGGTTTGAGCGACGGCTAGCAGACAAGTTGCGTACTCCCGGGTGTCTACTTTGCCTTGGTCGACCAAGTTTTCATCGCATGCTAATTCTTGAACTTCTTGTAATATTTGATTCCACAATGCCATGAACGGATTCAGGCAAAGGAAATATCGCAGTAACAGAATAAAGTGCAACCACAGCGTGTCGCCCTGGCGATGATGTTGCATTTCGTGAAGGATGGAAATTTTTGTTTTACTTTGCGCTCCTAAGAAGTCGCTGGGTAACACTATCCACTTTGTAATTAAGCTTCTATAAGAAAAGGGGATAGAGACACTTTCTGAAAATACAATTCTGACGCTATTTAAATTTTTAAGAGTAACGGATTGTTTCATAATACTTTTTAATTTCAAGCGGTCGCGAAACCACAGTGTAATTCCACTCACTAAACTTAAGAATATAAAGCTCATTAAACCGTACGATATTACATTCATCGGTATTGGACGGGAGTCTTGAATCCGGATTTGTCCTGGATCCAAATGAATATTCCCTGATGATTTTTTGATAGTTGCTGAGTAATCCACTTTTGCTATGGGTTCAAATTTAAATTGATCGACGTCTTTTGGAAAAACGACGGGCAATACTAAAATTATAACAAAGAATAAATAATGTAATTTTAACTCTGATGCCGCACTTGTCAGGAGCTTTTGACTGCCAGAAAGCTTTCGAAATATCCAAAAACCCAAGGACGCAATCACAACTAAAGCATGAATACAAAGAAACCAATTGATGAAAGTGACCATTAGGATTTCCTTCCCGCATCTTCGATCAATTTTTTTATTTGAGCTAAATCCGAATCACTTAAATCACTAGCGCTTAATAATTGCTTAACTAAGGCAACCGGAGTGCCGTCAAAAACACGCTCAACCATATGCCTTAAAGTTTTAGCTTCGTAAGCTTCTTTCGTAATTGCCGGAATATAAACATGACCCCGGCCTTCCTTGCGGGTCTTTAACACTTTCTTCTGTTCCAAAATTCTTAGAATCGTAGAGACGGTGGTGTAGGCAAGGTCACGCTTTTGAGGCAGCTGCTCCATAACTTCAGAGACGGCGGCTTCACCCAACT
>JAZKJI010000137.1:26831-32664 GCA_040384405.1 Bdellovibrionota bacterium | reverse complement strand
CGGTCAGGAGTTTTTCTTCTTTTTTAGCCATCGCTGCCTCCAGGTGGTTCGTACCTACCATTTAAGTTGTAACTAAGAGTTTAGTTATTAACAACTAAAAACTTAGTTGATCGATTATTTTTGTTTTTATGTTCCAAATTTATCTATATATGCATTCGTTTGATTTGGGGTCTAGTTTTGGGGTAGCGGTCACTGCGAAATGACGGAATGGTTTTATCCAAATAAGCTGATTTGATGAATTATTGGTACGCTACTTTGGAAGAAGCCAAGAAAACTGCTTTACTGTGGAATGGAGATCCGCAGACGGTCGAGCACTTGGAGAATTTCAGCGCTGCGGTTTTTAAATTTTCGACATTTAGTGGCGAGACTGGGATTTTAAGGTTTATTGATACCTCTCAGAGAACCTACGAACAGATTTTGGGTGAAATTGATTTTCTGGAATTTATAAAGTCTGAAGATCAATTTTTGAACATCGGGAATGCAAATAGCACTTTCAAAAATAAAAATGTTTTTGGGCATAAAAGTAATAACAAATCCTCAGCTGAAAATTTGATAGCTTATTATCCAATTGCCACCAAAGACGGAACCCTGGCGCTAAAGTTCCAAGGAGTTAATGGTCCGATGACCTGTTCCGTTTTTAAATACATTGAAGGTATTGAGCTCAGAGAAGGTTCACCTTATTTAACCGATGAGCTTTACCTTAAGTGGGGTCGCAATCTTGCGGCAATCCACCAGGCATCTCGCAATTACCAACCGAAAAACATTAGACGTTGGCAGTGGGATGAAGAACATCTAATTAAAAATGCACTGACACTAATTCCTTCAGAGGATACCAAATCCCGTGATCAATTTTTAGAGATCATGAGACGGTGCCAAGCGCTGGAAAAAAACGATTCTAACTTTGGAATGATCCATGCCGATCATGCGCCCCAAAATTTTATTTTTAATCCGGTAACGGATGAAATCACGGCGATCGATTTTGGTAATTGCTGCTACCATTGGTATTTGGCGGACTTGGCAATTTCACTTTCGGTAAATCGCCGCAAAGAAAATAAAGAGAAAATCAAATCGCTTATTTTATCCGGTTACTGCGAAACTGAAAGTTTGCCCGGAAATTATGAAGAGCTTCTAGATTTATTTATCAAACTTCGCGTGCTTTATGTTTACTTGGACCGTTTGTTTCGATTCGGACCTATTCCAACCGCTGACGAAAGAAAGCTGCTTTTAACTTTAAAAGAACGGGTGCATTCAAATGAGGGTTGGGAGATCATTAGTCAATGAACGATGATAAATGGATAGTCGTCTTTAAAGCAGATAATTTAATCGAACGCGATGCTTTGGTTGCCCAGATGGCCTTTCAGGGAATCGAAGCTCGAATCATAGAGCGTCCCACGAGCCGCAGAATTTCTGAAGATACAGTGGATTTGGCATTTGAAGGAGTCTCTTCATTATTCGATGGATTTCCTATCCTGGTCCAGACTTCAAATGAAGATAAAGCAAAAGCCTTAGTTACGGATTTTTTCAAACGGCGTAAACTTACCCTCGATGAACCGGAAATTCCGGGCGAGCGGCGTGATTTTCATTTTCATAAATACTATTTTTGCGGGATTTTTAGCTCGATGCTTCCGGTAGTTCTGCATGGCTATGGAATTTATCATTTCATTAAGGGCGTAAAAAAACGCGAACCATTAAGGCCCGCGTTTTTTGTTTTTTCATCCGCACTGTTTGTCGGATCAGGAGTATTAGTTTTCTATTGGATCACCGAGTTTTTGCGATCCCTTTAGGTCCTTACTAAAGTCGCCAAGTCTTTAACAGAATTTGGCGACTTATTAGTATGGATTTACTTTACTCAGCTACGTAGATAACTTGAAGATTACCGATATACTTCAAATTGCTTTTTGTTTTCAATTTTACTGAATGAGATACGGTAATTCCGCTGACCGTAGTAAGTTCACCAGCAATTTTATCGTTTGAACCATCTGTCGCCGCACCCGAAAATTTAGCTACGGAAGGTCCCATTGTTGGCGGAGTCGGTGGCATAGTGATGTTATACTGTCTTGATGAACCGTCATTTATATAAATGACTGCAGCTTGTTGATTGGTTCCGGATAACCATCCTAAACAAACTCGCTCTAATGCTACGATTTGAATCGTAACCTGACCTTTTTTTGCAGGTAAAGAACAAAGCGTTGGTTCAAAAGTTCCAACCGGTTTAACGACTGCTGAAGCTGCAATAGCCACAACGGTTACAAGTGAAAATAAAAGGGTCTTCATAAATTCTCCAATATAGTTTTTTGCCTAACGGCCTCGTTCGGCATTATTTCATGGGAAGATACATGCTATCAGTTGATTCCACCACTGTTCGAATTTTTGACAGGGAATTACTATAGGATTTCATTCCCACCTGCACGCAGAAGCATTTTAAAGTGAAAATTGTTGGATGGCCAAAGGCAAACCTAGAGTGTAAACCGCATCGAGTTTGTTAGTAACCCGGGATTCTTTTTACCCTGCAGATGTCTGCGTTCGTAGGTCAAAGTGTAGGGGCTTACCACGGTTTCTTCCGTCAATGCCTCTAAGGCACTTCCGAAAATTGTGTATAGGCTTTCATCAAATCGAAGATCTTGAATGGGGCCTTTGATCTGGCCCTTTTCCACCCAGAAGCAAGCGTATCTGGTCATTCCGGTAAACCGCGCTGACTCGGGATCTGACCAATTTAGGTAATGAAGATTTGATAAATATAATCCTGTATCTAATTTCTTTAAAATGTCGGCGTGTTTTAAATTTCCGCCTAACATTTCTAAGCTTCTTGGGTTTTCACCTTCGTTAGCAGCGTTGGAAGGTAGGTTGTACTCTTTGTGAGTCTTGTCATTTACAAGCAAGGACTTAAATTGTCCTTCTTTAATCATATCGACAACTGGTTCAGAAAGCTTTCCTTCGGCATTAAATCTTGGAGCAAGTCCCAAATTAAAATTTTCCCGCAAAGTTATGGAAGGATGAAGAGATGCTTTACCTTCCGACAGTCTTTTCAATGGATGAGGGCCTTGCAATAAAGCCGAGTGGCTAAAGGAAGACCAATTCATCATATCCAAAAGTTCGTAAACTCCGGCAGGTGCAATGTAAGTGCGGTATTCACCGGGCTTTACGTCAATCCGCGGTCTGTCCAAGTTCTTCAGCGAAGCTGCCGTTTCTTGAAATCCTAAATTAAATTGTTCGTGGTTCCATTTTTGTCCCGCGTATAAATTAGTTGCGGCTTGGTGGCCGTTGAAAATCGAATAATCAAAATAAAAATTGTGCGAGCAATACCAATGAAAAGTTCCTAAAGAATTTGCCGTGGCACTGATGACGGGGCCGGAGCAAAGAATTCCCACGGTGTCGTGTTTTTCGGCGGCAGCTCTGATGTCGGTCACTTTTTCCGCGACATTACCCGTGGTGCCGGTCCATTCTTCTGACTGGCCTTCATTTGAAATTGAATGTTGGTAGGGATCTTCCGGAATATGATTTAATTGGTCGCGCATCATACCCAAAGCTAACAGTGCACGCTTCCTTAATTCAGTTTGATCTAAATAAAAAGGGATTGTCGAATTATGGGTTTTATTGCCCTTCATTAAGGTCATGCCCAGTTGGGCTTGCTCGACCGCCGTATTTTGCCGGATTAATCCATGATTCCAGCGAATGAAATCAGTGTCCTCGGCATTCAAAGTTAACGATAAAGTTTCATCGGATTGTAGAGCTCCGAATAATACGCCTTGAATACTTTTAAAGTTTTGAAAAAGTTTTTGGGTGTAATCGGTTTGAACGTTACCGTCTAAACTCATTTAGCACCTCCGAAGACTTCGATATTTTTAAATCTTGCGTACGGAGATGCGTGACCCACCCGGATGGCTTGGTTAGGTTCGCCTTTTCCGCAGAATGGAGATCCGAAACTTTCAGTGATATTTCCAACGTGAGATAAATTTTGCCAGAACGGGACGGTGATTCCGCGGTAGTTAGGGTTTTTTACGACTCCCATAACTTTTCCGCCTTTAATCAGTTGGCCGTATTCACAGCCAAATTGAAATTTGCGGCGGTAATCGTCAATCGACCATGAACGGTTAGCGTGCATGACGATGCCGTTATCACATGTTTCGATAATTTCCTGCATGGTGTTTGGACCGGCCTCTAAATTAATATTTGCCATTCGATCAATCGGAGGGCGGTTCCACGATGAAGATCTCGAATTTGCAACGCCCGGAATTCCAGATCTGGCTTGGGATTCTAAACTGCCTAACCCGCGCATCAGCTTGCCATCTTTAATTAGAAATTCACGTTCGGCCTTGTGTCCGACATCATCGAATGAATAACTTGCCAGTTGGCCAAAGCGGGATGGATCAAAAGTTACATTCATTAATTTTGAACCGTATTGAAGTTCACCGAAATCAGCGGGCTTTACAAAGCTCCAGCCCGCATAGTTTCTTTCGTCCCCCAAAATACGATCTAGTTCTAAAGGATGCCCAATGGATTCATGAATCTGTAGAGTCATTTGGTCAGGAGCTAAAATTAAATCCAGCATTCCTTCCGGGCAATTTGGTGCCGCGACTAGTTCCATCGCCTGTTCGCCCACAATTTCACACTGCGGAAGTAATCTGTGACGGCTGAAAATTTCTGAACCAATTTGATAACCTAAGGCATGGCCACCATTTAATGAACGGGATTGGATCTCGCCATTTTTTTGTGCGGTAGCAGACATGGCTAAAAATACGATCGAGAAATTTTGGTGAGTATGCTTTCCTTCGGTACTGAAGGACTCCATATCGGATTCGATGACCCAGCTGTCACAAGAGCGGGTAACAATCTGATCTGAAACTTTCAATGCCTTTGAGCATTCCATCAAGACGCTGAAAATTTCTTTATGTCCCAAATCATCCAAGGATTTCTGAACGGCACTTCGGAATTGTCCGCGTGGTGAAGGGCGGTGGGATAAATCGGCGGTAAAAACTTTGTGCGCGCTTGATTTTTTGGTCTGGTCTAAAACTTTGCGAAATGTTCTTTCCACACCCTCGGGGCTTGCATCAAAAGAGCAACCATATCCGATATGGCCATCGACCATAACTTCGATACGATAACCTTCGTCCAAGGCAGTCGAAACGTTTTGCAATTTTTCGTTACGCAAACGGCGGTACATTGCCTTTTCGCGAACGGTACTAAGGCTGACAAAATCAGCCTCGTGTTTCCAACGAGATAAATATTTTTCTGAATCCATGGGCAAAAGGATAGCACCGGGGTTTGAAAATGGGTAGGGCATCAACGGGGAATGTGTTATTGACGCGCGTTTCCCGTTGATGATTTCCCTGGGAACGAATAGGTTAGGGCCGATGCAGATTTTAAAAGATTGGGCTGATTTTCATTGGGAAATTCGTAACTTTTTTCGAGAACAAAAGTTTCTGGAAGTTATAACTCCCACTGTGGTTTCCTGTCCCGGGACCGAGCCTGCAATTGAGCCGTTTCAGACATCTTTAAAACAGGGATCGGTGTCGGTTCCGATGTTTTTGCGAACCAGTCCCGAGTTGAAAATAAAACGCCTTCTATCTGCTGAGGTTCCCAGGATTTTTGAAATCGCCACGGTTTTTCGTAACGAAGAGTATACACCCATCCATAAGCCTGAATTCCAAATGTTAGAGTGGTACCGGGCCAATGAACCGCTTGAACAGTTGGAAACTGATGTTGAGGCGCTGATCGAGGCTTTGCTGCGACGGTTTCATCGTGCCGAGCAGTTGCCGGTTTTTACGCGGCAGACGGTAAGGGATTTTTTATCTGAAGCTTTGGGGGTTGTTATTGAAAGTCATTGGGGAACTGA
>JAZKJI010000137.1:9574-26821 GCA_040384405.1 Bdellovibrionota bacterium | reverse complement strand
CAGGCCTTCCCCATCCGGGCTACCGGCGGCACCCGTGGTCCCGGTGCTGGCCCGAGGCCCCGAGCTGCATGAAGCGCTTGCCAACCTGGTGCACAACGCCATCGCGTACACGCCATCCGGCGGACACATCACGGTGCGCGTGAGCATCGTGAATGGCATGGCGCTGGCCGAAGTCTGCGACGACGGCCCTGGCATCGCCAAGGCGCAGCGGGCAGCGGTGGGCAGTCCGCTGTGCCTGTTCGGTTGGATGGTGATCGGGCATCTGGTGGGGATTTGGCTTCCGCTGGGAAATTAACTTCTGCTAATTTATCAGCTGGCGCTGAATGGTCTGTTGATGATTTGTTTTTTCAGCTTATGCATTTGGCAGAGAAGACGATGAAACCTGACCGGCTTTATATTTTGACTGATTATCCTCCTTTTCAGGCTGCGTATGCTCGTATTGGAGTTAATGGGTGGGCTGCTCGGTTTGAGGTTTATTGGAAAGGGATGGAGCTTGCTAACGCGTTCTGGGAGGTTACCGATCCTGATGTCCAGCGCGAAAGGTTTCAGAGGGATATCCAAAAGAAAATTTCTGAAGGGAAGAGTGCCGTTCCAATGGACGAAGAATTTTTAAATTATATGAAATCTGGAAAGTTTCCGGAGAGCAGTGGAATTGCACTGGGGCTCGAGAGACTATTTATGGCGATTTTTGATATTAATGATATTCAGGCTCTGAATCCTTTCATTGCGAAATAGTTTGGATTTTGTTGTGGTGGCGGTTCGGATTTATTGTCGCAAAGTTGATGTGCGAAGATAGTAAGCAAATTGATGCAGCGTTTTCTGAACGTCGCGGGTGAATTTCATTTTGTGACAGAATTTTGTTGGGAGTATTGTTGAATACTCTTGGGAAGAAGTGAGTAAACAACTAAATGGGTAAACAATTAAATGGGTAAACAACTAAGAAAACATTTAAGTGAACAACTAAGTATCTAAATGAGTAACCTATGATTAAAATCTTAATTGAATCTGCCATTAAAAAGTTCGGTCAGAAATATAATTACGATGCTTCCTACCTTCGACATATTGCTGATACATCTACTAGTTTAATTTTTAAATTTAATAAATTCGTCAAATTATCGCAGTATCGGAAAGTTACTCCGGTTGAAATATTTTATTTGGCCAAAATTGGTGCATTGAGAGTTGCGGACTGTGGGCCTTGCCTTCAGTTAAATGTGGATTTTGCCCTCGAGAAAAACGTTAGTGCCGAAGTTCTGAATGATGCTTTGAAAAATCCTACTTCTTTAAGTGCCGATCATAAGTTGGCCTATGATTTTGGTTTTGCGATGGCGCTAAACTCGGATGATCATACTGATATTTCAGAAAAATTTGAAAAACGATTTGGTAAGGCAGTATTAGTGGAAACTTCTATGGCCGTGGCTACTACTTTAGTATATCCCATTCTGAAAAGGGGGCTAAGATACTCGAAAGCCTGCCATTTGGTTGATGTCAAAGTTAAATCCTAAGGAGTAAATATGGAATTAGTAAGATATCTGGCAATTGCGATTTGGATTATATTTTGTTGTTATTCTCTGTATGTTTTGCGCAAAGAAAACTTTTTTAAATCCGTAAAATCTATTTGGAGTTTGCATTGGGGCCGGCAGGTGACGGCGGATTTGTACGTCGGTATTTTGCTTTTTAGTTTTATGATTTATTTAATTGAAGGGTCGGTTTTAACTGCGCTTGCTTGGTCCATTCCCGCATTGATTATTGGAAATCCAATCACACTTTTATATTTCATTATCAAGTTTGATTCGTTCGTCAGTTATTTTTAGTATTAGCTTCAGCGATAAATTCATAGCCGAAGTTATTTGTAGGGAATTTTAGTTGCCAGGAGCGCTGCCGGGGCGAGCTTCAAACTTTATCAAAGCATCGCGGGCGTCTTTTTTGCGCTCGATTAGCATTTCAATCAAACCGGCCAGATTTTCAGAATGGTTTAAGACAAGTTCGCGGGCTTGATCGACATCTGCTTGTTTACCACTTACTTGCTTCCCCTTTGCGGCAATGAAGGCAATTCTATTTTCCAAATCTTTTTGCGCACTATCTAGGGAAGGGAAAACTTCCATTTCGTAAATTTGAGTGATGCGGGGGTTATTTGTAATTCCTAACGCTGCGATTTTTTCTTTCGCCGCTAGCAACATGGCCATTTCGTCCCAGTAATTTGTTACTCCGGTTAGAAATTCATGATTCATTTCCGCAATCAATATTGCGGACAAATCTGCCTTTCGTTTTGATCGGTACACATTAATTAATTCTTGGTGTTTGGCTAAAATCGCGCGAGATCCATTTGTTGCAGTTTTAATTTTTGGCTGCATAGAAATTTCTTTCCACGCATGGGGATTTTGAGTCGCGAAATCATATTGGGATTTTACTTGGGAATCGTAGGCGATATCTGCTTTTCTAAATTTATTATATTCGTAGGCAGGAAGAAGTAACCACACGAGGGCGGCGGAAAAAATCAGTATATAGATTGCTAGGAATTTGGCCTTATTCGACAGGGCTTAGCCTTTACCTTTGTTCAGATCTTCACGTAATTCTTTTCCGACTTTGAAGAATGGTAATTTTTTTTCTTCGACGTCGATGACTTCACCGGTTCTTGGATTTCTTCCTTGGTAACTTCCGTATTGGCGATTCACAAATGAACCGAAGCCACGAATCTCAATGCGATCATCACGCATTAATGCTTCAACCATAGAGTCAAAAATCGTATTTACAACGGTCTCAGACTTCACGCGGGTAATACCTGCTTTATCAGCAACTTTATTGATCAAATCAGCTTTTGTGAGTGCCATAGAAAAACACTATAATCGGGTGTGTTTCCGGGTAAAAGACAAAAGAGGTCCTAGCGCGAGGCATAATTATCTGATTTTACGAGGATTTTCCCATAAGACTGAATCAAGCTATCTAACATCTTTTCGGGGTCAAATAGGTGTTTGACCTTTGTTTGGGCACGTTCACCCATTTCTTGAATTCCAAGGCTTCCAGAGAAAATTTCAAGCCATAACTGGGTTAATGACTCGATATCCGCAGGTCTTAATAGAAAGCCGTCCATGCCATCTTCAATTACATGGGATAGAGGTCCGATTTCAGATCCGATGATCACTTTTTTGTTGGCCATTGCTTCGAGTAGGCTGGGTTCAAAACCTGTAGTTCGCGAACTCAAGTTAATAAAGATATCGCTGGCCCTTAAATACTTTTGTACTTCTTCATCTTTTAAAGACCCTAAAAGTAAGACTCTGCTGCCCAACGCGCGATTTAATATCTCGTACTCGACCTGCTTAAAAAGCGGGCCATTTCCGATGACCAATAAAAAGCTCTGCGGTTTTTTAATGGCGACTTTTTCGAAGGCCGATAATAAGTGGGTTAGCTCCGCAAGCTCGGTCATATCCGACAAAGTAACAGTTAACTGTGATTTATCCGGTAAACCTAATTCTGTTCTTACTTGTTCCGGATTTACTTGGGCTGGTTGCGGACTCATCTCTAGGCCATAAGGCACGGTAAAAATATGTTGATCGGGATAAAGATAATAACGTTCTAATAAAACCCGCTGTAAGGGACTAGTGACAAAAACTCCGTCAGTGGATCTTAGTAATTTTCTATCGCGGCCAAAGTAGGTTGTTAAAAATTTATAACTAACCGCGATTCCGGTTGTTAGTAAACTACCCACGGTTTCTTGCTGCATTCCCAAGATTGATAATACTTGCGACATCTGTGTTGCTTCCACATCCATTGCCACTTTAACTTTTAAAGTTTTTTTAGCGCGAGCAATTCTGTAGGCGGAAGCATCAAGTCCGTGAACGATATCGAATTTTTTCTGAGAGTGGAGCTTTTCAAATTGTTGGTACAAGCGATCATTTAATGTAGAAAATGATCCGGTACTTTTTCCTTCTTCGACGTAATAGGCACTGACGCCATCCCGTTGCACCAGTGGCAAGCCCAGGGGGCTCCGAGAAGAGAGAGCGAAAACTTCGTGGCCCCTTCTGGCAAGGCCGCGGGCCAGTGGCCACAGTGCGCCCCGGTCGGAAGCTCTGCTCTGAACATTAAAGCGAGAACTTACCAGGCATATTCTTAGGCTCACGCTTTTTCTCCGAGTACTTTTTCATAAATTCTGGAGAGATCATTTATTTTTGAATCAGCGTGATGTTGAACTTCCATCCACGATGGCGGTTTAGATAAAGTTTTGATGGATTCTTTCCAAGTCGTTTCCCAATCGGCGGTATCCAATGGAAGAACATGGCACCACGTGTGTTTGGCAGCTAATAATTCTGGATATAAAGAAGCTTGTTTGGAATCGACGACGACGGATTTACCTTGGGAAAAAGCACACGATAACCAGTAAACCACATCAAAACTAGAAAGCGGTAAGCCTGCCAGCCAAACGATCCGGGCTTTTTTTGCAAACACTGGATACAGGCGCTCGTCGGTATTGCCGGCAAGTAACCAACGTTTTGATAAATTGTGCTGATCACTCCATGAAAGAAAATGGTGGCGATCCCGAATATGCCATTCGTTTTGCGAGCCTAAGAAAATGCTGTTACTTAAAGACAAAATGTTTTCAAACACTGACCAGAAGGAATCACTTTTTTTATAGTGAGTAGGGAAGTAAGGAACTAAAATATTTTTCTTACGATCCATTTCCTCTAGAAATTCGGCTTCGTGTTCAGACCACTCGAGGTGGGTAACGTCGGGAATTGAACTTAAGAGTGGTGGTAGAACCACTTTGCATTGCTTATTTGATTTTGGTTGGAGCGTGCGCATTTCAGCTAAAGTATGACGGTCAAATCCAGTCACGATGTCACTGTTTTGAAGCCACATTTTTAAAAAACCCGCACTAGCGATATGGGTTTCGTCTTTCATCAGGGAACTTGCGATCACTACCCGGGGTTGGCGTTGAAAATACCACAGTAACATGTGATGAGCAGGTGATGGAGCTTCTTGAAAATGAAAGAAGTGAACGATTTCAAAACGACTT
Organism: Bdellovibrionota bacterium; assembly: GCA_040384405.1. Classification (GTDB taxonomy): domain Bacteria; phylum Bdellovibrionota; class Bdellovibrionia; order Bdellovibrionales; family Bdellovibrionaceae; genus JAZKJI01. The sequence continues at coordinate 21,813 of JAZKJI010000137.1, read as the reverse complement.
TGAACAACCCGCGGGAAAACTTTTACGCCTTCTTTTAAAGATCCGGATTTGAATGCGCCCCAAATATCGATGTCTTGGTTAGATGCCGGTGCGAAGTCATGGTTAGTTAGTAAAGTGACTTCGTGATTTTGTTGGCGCAATGGTTCTAGTAACGGCCAAAATTGCTGTCCCTCTTCCTTGGAATTAAAGAGTGCAACGGCTAGGATTTTGGCCATTCAACCTCCAGCGCTTGCATGATTCTTGGTAACAGCTTTCGATTCGCCTCGGGGATATTTCTTTTGGCTAAATCCAAAGGATTAATCCAGTCAAGTTCCACATGGATTTTTGCCTTTGGTTCGCCCTTCCAATATTTAACTTCGAAAAATAAAATTAAAATTCCCACGTCACCGTACGAGTGAGTAAAGCAAAGTTTGAGGTCACCGATTTCGGCCTGAATTCCCAATTCTTCATCGAGCTCGCGAGCTAGTGCTTCTTCGGGACTTTCGCCGGATTCAATTTTGCCACCGGGAAATTCCCATAAACCCGCCAACGAATGATTCTCTGGTCGTTTTCCGACCAGGATCATGTCTTCTTTTTTAAGGAAACCGGCTACCACTGGTATCCAATATCCTTTTCGGGTTTTCTTTACGTCCGCCATTATTACTTTCCGGATTGTTTAGGATTTGAACGCGTCCATTCAAACCTTATTCAATCAGTTTTTTAGCACCAAAATCGTTGTCCCATTTGCGAGCAATATGTTTAAAAAAACGAGGTCCCTGATAAACCAGGGCCGAATAACATTGCACCAAGTCAGCACCCATTTTCAGTCTGGCAAAAACGTCATCGGCTGTCATGACGCCCCCGACACTAACAATCAATGGCCGTGGGGACTTGGACTTGAATAATTCAACCGCCAATTTAAGGCATTGCTCGGATCTTCCGCGAAGTGGCGCGCCAGATGCTCCACCTTCCGGAGGAAAGGGAAGTCCACCTTCGCGGGACAAGGTCGTATTTGTTAAAATGAATCCTTCAACTCCCAATTCCCACGCGGTTAACATCAAAGTTTTAAGTTCTTCATCCGTTTGATCAGGACTTAGTTTTAAAAGTAGAGCCGGGTCACTGGGAATTCGAACCGCAGCAATCGGAGCAATCAAAGATTTTAGTTTCGCCGGTTCTAGCCAAGTGCGAAGCCCTACAGTATTGGGGCTGGAAATATTTATGACCAAAGCATCGGCTAAAGTTCTGAATTTTAAAAATAATCTGAAATACTCGGAAGGAGCTTCGGCATCTGTCGTTGTTCGACTTTTTCCAATATTAACAAAAACGGGAGTACGAAATGGTCGGCACAATTGCAAATTGGCGATGACTTCGTTTACACCTTCCCCCGGAAATCCCATTCTGTTCCACAGTGCTTCGTGGGGAATCGAGCGGTCCATGATTTTTCCGGAATTCGGGGATTGGGGTTTTAACGTAACCGTTCCAACCTCTACAAAGCCGCAACCTAAATTCCACCAGTCGCGAACATTATCGGCATTTTTATCAACTCCGCCGGCAATTCCCCAACGGTTTTTAAAATACAGATTTTTCCACGTTAATGGATTACAAACCGGAGTTTCTTTATCCAGTTCGATCAAGGAATACAGACGTGTTCCTATGGCTGCGAGCCCGTGAGAGAGCTCGGCTGGTAATCGTAACCACCATTTCATGTTTGTCACTATCGAGGGTAAAGTCCGCGAAGAAGCATTGCTTTTTCAAGTCGTTGAATTGCAACGGCCATTCCCGCCATTCGCATATCAACATTTCTTTCCTGGTGAAACTTGAAACCAGTTTCGAAAGCTTTCGTGATGATGCCTTTTAAGCGGGAATTGATTTCTTCTTCGTCCCAGAAAAATGACATAATATCTTGAACCCACTCGAAGTAAGAAACGATCACACCACCACCGTTAGCAATAACGTCAGGCGCGATGAAAACTCCACGTTGATGAAGAATTTTAGTGCCGGCATTCGTGATAGGTCCGTTGGCACCTTCGACGATAATTGTAGCTTTAATTTTTTCGGCATTATGTGTATCAATAACGTTTTCAAGTGCGCATGGGAATAAAGCTTCGCACTCGATTTCAAGAAGTTCGCTGTTTGTTACCGGCTGGCATTTTGGAAATCCTGCAACCGTGCGATGAGTTTTCATGTAATCAATTAGGTCAGGAATATTTAATCCATCACCATTAAAGATTCCGCCGTTCACGTCACTGACCGCGATAATTTTAGCTCCACGTTGGTGGGCAAAAAGTGCAGCGAAAGATCCCACGTTACCAAATCCTTGGATAACGATGCGGGCACCTTCCATTTTCATTTGTTTTTTCTCGAATGCTTTTTCCGCCACGTAAACCACACCTAAACCAGTAGCGTGATTACGTCCCAAGGAACCGCCGATTTCGATTGGCTTTCCAGTGACTACCCCCGGTTGAGCGTATCCGCCCATTTCCTGGGAATAAGTATCCATGAACCACGCCATAGTTTGGGGATCAGTTCCCACGTCAGGAGCAGGAATATCTTTTGTTGGTCCAACGAATGGAGTGATCTCGGAAGCATAACGACGAGTTAAATTTTGTTTTTCAGTGCGGGATAAATTTGTTGGGTCAACGCAAACGCCACCCTTTGCTCCGCCCAGGGGAAGGCCAAGCACGGAATTTTTAAAAGTCATTAATGCCGCAAGTCCCACAACTTCTGGAAGATCCACGTTTTGGTGATAACGGATACCACCTTTGTAAGGTCCTAAGGTTGCGTTGTACTGAACGCGGTAACCGGTAAATACTTTGACGCTGTAATCATCCATACGAACAGGAACGGAAACGGTAATGCAGCGACGCGGTTTTCTTAAACGCTCTAACACGTTCGGGTCACAATTGATGACTTTGGCTGCTTCATTCAATGTTAAAAGAGTATTTTGAAAAAGAGGTCCGCTTAAGTGTGCTTCCGAACTGTGCAGCTTGCTCTGCATTTCTTTGGTAGTTTCCATCATATCCTCACAATGTGATCTAGAGTAAATTATCGAAATCCTATTCCCGGGAAAGTTCTAAGTCACTGATTTAATTCCGTTGCCGGGGGTTGAAAAAGTCCCGTTCTTGGGAGTAACAGGTCCAGCTGCACAACGTCGATTATGGTGACTGCGTTACGGTTCGCGTAATAAAATTTGCGGGATGCTTATGAGGAATATTTTTGCGTGGGTTTTCGTTGCTTTTATTTTCAGCGGGGTAAGTTCTAATACCCGTTCGTGGCAGGATATTTCTTCTGATCGTATCTTAATTCCCTCGGAAGGTTCCGATTATCTACTGCCTAACAGCAACTATCCAAAATTAATGATGTGGTTGTTTAATGGGCCGTTAAGATGGAGCCCGGAAGAAATTGGCGAGCTGAAAACCATTTGTCCCCAATCGGTTGCTGAAATTCGCGACACTCCCTTAAAGAAGATTTCCGATGAAATGCTGGAAACTATTTTTGCCCGTTGTTCTAAGCCCGATTCTTGGAGCTCTTACGCTGGTTTTATAAAGCTATTATCGGTTGATTTTCAACATTTGAATCACCCGTTTTTTAAACCCGTAGTTTTATCATTTCCTGAAGGTCAAAAAATAAAAGGCCTTTTGGGCATCAGAAGTTTTAAACATCCGCGGCCGTTAGTGGTTGTTCGAATTGGCGTGTTCGGAAACGCACTGGAATTTTTAGGTGAAAAATATTTGCCCATGCAGTTGTTCGAGCAGGGGCCATTTAATGTTTTGGTGGTGGAAAGTACATCTGGTTCTGATTATCTAAAGTTGAATAAAGACCGGTGGGGATTGGCCGGAGTTGATGAAGGCTTACAGAATTTTCATATTGCCCAGCGCTTAAGTGATCCTTCTGAGCCGTTATCAAAATTAGTCAGTTCGATTCACTTTTTGGGAATGTCTTTGGGTGGCCAAGGATTGTTTACAACTTCCGAATTGTTACGGCATTATTCTGTTCCTAAAATAAAAAACTTCGTAGCCCTGTGCCCGGTGGTTCATTTACAAACCAGTTTGATGGGTTTAGTCGAGCCGATGTTTCAAGGTTTTGGTGCAGACGTTTGGTTACAAAAAAGATTAGAGCCATTTGTGGAATCTAGATTCGGAAAACAGTATAAAGGCCGATCGATATCGGGAATTTTTAAATTAGAACCGGAGTTTACGCACGAGCTGATCAGATTATTGGGTGATAATTTTGATCCTCCAAAATTTTCGGAATGGGGAGTGGGCTCTTGGGCACTTTCGGCAAAACAGTCCATGGATATAATGGCGGAAAAATTGCGGCTGACTCCGTTAGTACCTTTTAGTGTGATATCCGCAAAAGATGATCCCATCGTTGGCTACAAAAAAAATACGGAACGATTAAAATATTTAGAAGAGAAGATGGATAATTTCCGCATTTATACTCTGCCGAAAGGCCATCACTGTGCCTATCCCGTGACCTATGATTGGTCAGCGGTGGGAGAGTTTATCAAAAAAGTTGTAATGGGCCCCGTTCAATTGGCGAAGCGTTATCATGAAAGTGTTTTAACGGCGGAAGGTTTTTCGAAAGCCGTGACCGGTGAAGCGCAAACTTTGGAAGTTTCAGCTGTTCGTTTCGAGGAAGAAACACGGCAATGGGCGGTGACGATTACGGCAGTTCCATCGGGTGCGGAGATGGTTATCCAAATGACCCGGGCCGATGTGGATTTTGATTTTCCCGGAGAAGATTTGAGTCCGGAAGAAAAAGTCATTGGAACGCGTTGGCTGTGGCAAAATTTAGAAATTCTGCGTGACGATGCTTCAGGCCTATGGAAAGTAAGATGGCCAGTGTACAACGATCCGATACAGTGATTTGATAATTATTGCGGCCGGGGCCGCGATGGGTGAATGATTGGTAGATATTCCTGCGGCGGATATCGACTGACTTTCAGCGGGTTTGAATTTAAAAGCTTAGAAGGAGTAGGGTGCGAAGAAAATTTATCTTCGTTGGATCCGACAAAAGGAGCGAAACTTGTTAAACGAAAAATTACTAGTCGATATGAAAGCAATGGAAGGTAAACGAGTCCTTATCATCGGTGATGTTGGATTAGACGAATATATCACGGGCCATGTTCATCGCATTAGCCCCGAAGCTCCGGTTCCAGTTTTGGATGTTGAAGGTGAAGAAGAGCGCATGGGTTTATCGGCCAATGTGGCGCAAAATATTTTAAGTTTGGGTGGAGTTCCCGATTTAATTAGTGTTGTTGGAAATGATGAAGGTGCGGAAAAATTATCTAGACTAATTCTGAAAGCGGGAATGAAATCCGATGGTTTCTTGACGGATTCCAGTCGTCCTACTACGCGAAAGACTCGAGTGATGACTGAACACCATCATATCGTTCGCGTTGATTATGAAAAGCGCCATCATTTATCCGCAGAAACGGAAAGTAAACTTTTGGCGAAAGTGCAAGCTGGTCTTGATAAATGCGACATCGTTGTTTTGCAAGATTATGCCAAGGGTGTAATTTCGGCGCCGGTATCGCATCAGATTTTTATGATGGCGAAAGCTAAGGGAAAAAGAGTTTTAGTTGATCCACACCGGACTAATCCACTCGGATTTTATAAGGGTTGCGATTTGATTAAGCCCAATTACCAAGAGGCATTTGCGTTGGTCGGTATGTCTTTAGATGAAACTCACATTACCGAAGAAACCGTTGTGCAAGTTGGTCGATTGCTTCAGGAAAAAACGCAGGCCAAGCAGGTAGTTTTAACTCGCGGAAAAGAAGGAATGACTATTTTCGATGGTAGTGAAATTCACAAAGTTCCTACGTATGCTCAACGCGTGTTCGATGTAACCGGAGCAGGGGATACCGTCATCGCGACTTTAGCTTTAGCTCAGGCGGCGGGAGTTAGTCTTGTGGAGAGTTGCCAATTGGCGAATGCTGCTGCTGGAGTTGTTGTTGCTAAAGTCGGCTGTGTGCCTTGCGAGAAATTTGAGCTTGAGGCGGCTTTGCATACTGTTGGGTTTTCTAAGTCGACTTGATTTTATATTTCTTGCTGGGTTTATTGGAAATTAAATCAGTGATTCGGGCCAATGTAATTAGGGCCAATCTAGTGGAATTCAATTCAATTCAAGCTTAGCTAAGCTAAGCTAAGCTAAGCAAATAACGAGTATGTATTATTTTAATTTATAAAGTTATCCATTCTCTTTAGTCCAAATTCGTTAATTGCTGCACGTTGATTGCAGGAGCGACAAAGTAATCTCAGATTTTCCGCTGCCGACGCCCCTCCCTTGGCTTGAGGGTGAATGTGATCAATTTCTAGTGCGTATTTTGATCCGCAGTTTTCACATTTATTTTGAGCATGCTTATACACGTTCCTCCTAATTTGGGCCTTAGATATAATTTGTTTTTTAAGGTTGGTTTGGGCCTTTGATTTGGTTTCAGCTTCTGAATCAGCTTTTATATCTGCTTTAGCCCGAGCGTCTGCTTGAAAGTTCGTATTTAAATTAAGCTTTCGTTGCAACTTAGATCGCGCTTTAGATTTCATTTTGATGCGACGTTTCTGGAGCGCTCCGGTTTTTGCCGGATCAAGTTCCTTAAGTCCTAAGTCACAAAGATTTTCAAACAGCTCACCTAAATTTAAATTCGGATTTTGATGAGCAAGCATACCTTTAAGTTTTTCAATTTTCTGTAAGAGGTCGGTTGAAGCTAAAAACTTCAGTTCAACTTTCGTGTCTGAAACCATTTGCGCTCGATCAGGCCGAAGTGAGGCCGGTTCAGAAGAAAAAGATAAAGCTATTTTCTCTGTTTCGCGGGTCGACTGGGTCGCGATTTTTTCAAGAAATAAAAGCTTATCCTCTTTGGAAACTTCCTGGCTAAGAAATTTCTTTTCTTTACGAAACAAGTTCTGCGCAATACTCATATGCATTAAAGATATTTCTCCGGAATTAATTTTACTCTCGATCTCCGGAAGATCCTTAAGCAATCGCATCGCAGAAATTCTTCGGTAAGCCTGATCTTCGGAATAGCCGAATTTTTGCACTGCCATTTCAAACAGGGACTTGTAGCCAAGAGAAGAAAATAGCCGTCGTCGTTCAATTTCACGAAAGTGATGTAGGATGCTGGTTAAGATTTCTCGTTCTTCGCGTACAAGGTTATTTGTTTTCTCGATTAGTAGATTATCGCCGATAGTTTTTAAATTCACACGCTACCCCTTTATAAAATTCGATTTAAGATATCACGACTTTATAGATGCAAAATTTGGGCGCAGCTGAAAGTTAATTTAGACGCAAACAAATTATCTGCGGTCGGATCCGTTTGAGTGGAAAAAATGGCAGGGCGGAAGCTTTAGAGCCTGGAGGTCACGGACAATTCCACATCTGAATTAGAAGTGGGCCGCGAAATTTGTTTGCGAAAATTACGTCAACTATTTTTATTTTCGACGCACAAATAAATTTGCACGAAGGGGCCAGAAAAACTTAAAGATGGTGCGAACACTTATGAGTTGATGTCACGAATTCACCGAACCCGCATAATTGCAAATTCACGAAATAATTGTCACGGCCTAAATCACGGCCCCGCAGTAGTAGCCGTCGGCGACAACACCAAGGAATTCCCACCCTTCGTAGTAATAATCAATTTCGTCCCATTCCGGTGTAAACTGGAAACATGTTTCAACATTTGAAAAACTTGTTCGTTTTCAATCTTCTGACGGTCGTCACATTCAATGTCACTAAGCTCAGTTGTGGTTTCGACAATTTTTGTTTCTACTAAAAGATTTGAACCTTCCTGTTTAGGACCACGTAATGTTCCTTTCATCATTTCGCAATGGCCATTCATTATTACTTTTCCGTCCTCTCTGATTTCTAATGCTGGATGGTTTGCAATTGCATCTTCTGTTGGAGTTACGTCACAGTTTACGAAGTGGCTGTCACGACATGGATCGCCTTGGACTTTTTCTACGGACCAAGTTCCGGTATTGTTTGCCAGGAATTTTCTGAAAGCAGTTGGCAATTGTCGCTCTAAAAATTTGTCGGCTGGAATAAATAAGGCTTCGCGATTGTGGTTAGATCTTAGTTCTAACGTTTCGCCGGAAATAAAGTACGCGTTTACGGAGTCGATAAAATCTAGATGGTCACCCATATTTAAGATTTTATTTTCTGACTCGGTTGGATCAATAAAGCATTGATCGGGGATTACGCCTCGTTGCGGATCTAATACATCAATTGTTCTTAAGGATAATTTCCCTGCTCGAAGTGGCATTGTTCCTTGGCGCTCCATTTTTCCTTCGCCTTTGTATCCGTGGGTGCAGCCAATTTGAATGTGGTAGGCAATTTCTTTTTGATGGCGTTTATTTGGACCGGCTGTCTCGTTCGGATTTGCGAAAAACTGCAATGTAACCAATGGGCGAGTCATGGTGACATACCCATTTCCCTGATCAAACCGGGTCATTATATAAATTCTTCCTGGTTTATTTTGAATCCCGGCATCTATATTAGGATCAGAAATGGTATCTACCTTTAATGGATCTTGTTCGATGGTGATCTTCGATCCTTTTCCGCTATATCCGTTTTTAGCTGCTTTTCGCGTCCCAGCCTGGCTTTCAGCGATTTCTGGCAATGAAATAGTCAAATCGTGGTGGCCGTGTTGGGAACAGTTTTGGAAAGTGGCTACAAAAGCTCCACTAAAAATAAACAGCGCCCAAGTTCTGGGCGCTAAAGCGACCCGGGCTGCCCTAGTTTGTTTTAAAGTCTGCTTTTTCATGAACCCTCCTGGTTATAACCCTTATAGAGCAATTAATTGGCCGTACGGGGGCTAAATGGCCCGGGGGAAATCGGCAAAAATTTAAGCAATGGCTAAGGGTCAGACAGGTTTTTGGAAATTCCAGATCGGGGCACTTGCGGGAGGGACCCATAAAGTCCTAGGCATTTTGACAGTTATTAGATATAACAATCGCCGCACACAATAATAAATAGTTCGAATACTTCTCTCTGATAGGTAGCGCGCGAGCGCTGAAGGATGAAGAGGTCACCGCCTGGAAAGGCGCTTTTGAACTACGCTGTAACAAGCGACACTTTCTTCCCACTGACGGAGGACCATATGAACGAAAATACCAGCGCTAATCGCGCGTCCGAAGAAAATATTTCCACTAAAAATTCAGATGCTACAACGGCTAATAATCTAGAAGCAAAATCGAACAGCTCAACAGCTCCAGAGCTGCCGATTCAATTTAATGCGCCCGCTGAAACCGTTGATGCGGCTGATGCTCCGATCAGTTTTTTTAGTTTAACGTTGGAAGACCTTCAGGATCATTTGCAGAAATTTGGAAAAGAAAAATTTCGTGCTCAGCAGCTTTTTAAATGGGTTTACGAAAAGCGCGTTACTGATCCCGAGCAAATGAGTAATCTTTCGAAAACCTTCCGGGAAGATATCAAAACACTTTTTGATTTTTCACTTCCTAAAGTTGTTAGTCACTTAAAGTCCGTTGATGGAACCCAAAAATTTCTTTTGGACATGGGTCACGGTATGACGGTGGAAGCTGTTCTGATTCCGTCAGATGATCGTTTAACTTTGTGTGTGTCTTCTGAAGTCGGCTGTAACATGGCCTGCAAGTTTTGCTTTACCGGTAAACAAAAATTAAAGAAGCGTCTTAGTGCTGGCCAAATTGTTGGTCAGTTTATGCAGGCTCATGACAGCTTGAAAGCTCAGTGGAGGGAAGTTGCTAAAGATCTTCCGCCCAGCCGTTGGGAAGATGACGGACCAAGAATCAGCAATATTGTTTTCATGGGAATGGGCGAACCGCTGGATAATTCCGATGCGGTTTTTAAATCCATCGAAGTATTGCATTCTCCGTGGGGAATGAATTTTTCCCGCCGTAAAGTAACGGTTTCTACATCAGGCATTGTTCCGGAAATGCACAAGATTGCCGATGCCCGCGTTCGTATGGCCGTTTCGTTAAATGGCTCGAATGACGAAGTCAGATCTAAAGTGATGCCGATTAATAATCGCTGGCCTTTAAAAGAATTATTGGCAGAGTGCCGCCGGTATACTCGGGCGACTAAAGACCGAATTACTTTCGAGTATGTTTTGCTTAAAGGTGTGACAGACTCGATCGAACAAGCTCGTGAAGTTTACCAAATGACGAAGGATATACCTTCTAAAATTAATATCATTCCGTTCAATGAACATCCCAGTTCTGGGTTCGAGCGCCCATCGGATGAAACAGTTGAAAAGTTTCATGCTGAATTAATGCGCTTAGGTGCGCATGTATTACTTCGTCGCACGATGGGTCGTGATATTTTCGCCGCTTGCGGGCAACTTAACAGTACTTTTGAAAACCGTCCTGAAACTATGGATATCTCAAATTCCAAACTCGGAGGAAGACATGCCAAACCAACAATCCAAACTTCTCGTAGTGGGGAGTCTCGCTTACGATAGTATCGAAACGCCAGCAGGTTCAGTTGAAAGAACTTTGGGTGGATCAGCGAACTATTTTTCTTTGGCAGCTTCGCTTTTTACGCAAGTTCGCGTGGTCGGTGTTGTCGGTGAGGACTATGCCGATTCTGATTATCAATTATTAAAATCCCGCGGTGTCGAGCTAGAGGGCGTAACGAAAGTTCCGGGAAAAACATTTTTCTGGAAGGGTAAATACGAAGGCGATTTGAACGAAGCAAAAACTTTGAAAACAGATTTAAATGTTTTCGAAATCTTTAATCCGCAATTGCCAAAAACTTATGTCGATTCTGATTTTGTGTTTTTAGCGAACATTGATCCGGTTCTACAACTGCAGGTTCTCGAGCAAATTCAAAAACCGAAATACGTTGGTATGGACACAATGAATTTTTGGATTTCTTCCAAGAAACAAGATCTTTTAAAAACAGTTTCTAAAGTCGATATTATTTTGATGAACGAAACTGAAGCGATGGACTTAACGGGTGCAGAAAATGGAATTAGTGCCGCACAAAGAATTACGGAAATGGGTCCATCTAGCGTCGTTATCAAGCGCGGCGAGTACGGTTTTGTTCTTTACTCGAAGAACGAAGGATTTTTTATTTTGCCGGCGATGCCAATGGGTCACGTTGTTGATCCGACGGGTGCGGGTGATACTTTTGCCGGCGGTTTTTGGGGTTACTTGTCTTCGCAAGGCCGACGGCCGACATTTCATGATTTGAAATTAGCTTGTTTGCACGGAACGGTGACGGCAAGCTTTACGATTCAAGATTTCGGTGTTGGAAAAATCAAAAATGTAACTAAACAAGATTTTGATAAACGAAGGCAGGAATACGAAAAAGTTGTGAGCTTCGCTTAAGCTCTTATGCGTCTTGTGCAGTTGGAATAGTGTAATGGGCTACTTGAATCTGGAGAATTGTAAAACAAATTTCGGAGTAGTACCAAAACAGTCCAACTTGTCGGGTCCAAATATAACTTTCTCATTTTTTCGTAATTATTTTTTGCAGGACTTTCGTATTACTTTTTTTGGATTGAAATAGGAATTCACCCCCAAATTTCGTATTTTTCTTTAGCCTTTCAATACGAACGTCCCATTTTGTGGCGAAATTCACAGTGAAATTAAAGATTTTCTAAGATTTTAAAGCCTCCCCATGCCCATTTCTGGAGTGGTTTCACGAGTATTCGATTTCAGAAAACACCATAAAAAGCCGATAAATATACATAATGTTAAGAACCATAAGGTACGTCATTTCGATGGTCTTATTTATGTTATCTTCATTTGCGTTTGCAGGTGCGGGACTAACATATCATGGACGTATTCTAAAACCTGATGGTTCACCAGTTATTTCACCGACAACACAATTCAGAGTACAAATCCGAACACCAGGCGCAAACAATTGTTTGATGTATGAAGAAACGCAAACACGGGATTTGTCTTCATCAAGTGGCGTGTTCGTAATCAACATCGGTGATGGTTCAGTAACTCCGAGTTTTCAAATTGGAAATCTCATTCAAATTTTCGATAACTCGGTTCCGTTTGCATTCGGCGCACCAAGTGGTTGTACGATCACTCCAAGTTATAACCCAACAACCGGTGATAGCCGTAACTTGCAAGTATACTTTCGCGAAGCGATAACGATGCCGTGGGAATCAATGCCGATGACCACGATTAATTTCGTACCGATGGCATTGCACGCGGTGAAAGCAGAGACCGCGAATAAAGTTGGTGTGCATAGTCCTTCATCTTTACTTCGTGTTGAGACACCATCTGGTGATGGGTCGCCAGCTGCGGCTTTAACTCCAGCGTATTTTA
>JAZKJI010000137.1:8181-9564 GCA_040384405.1 Bdellovibrionota bacterium | reverse complement strand
AGCGCTCGGGTCGTATTTTAGGTTTGCCTTTAGCCGCTCCGGGAGCTGGTGAAACTGGAAAAGCAATTCGGTGGAATGGTTCTGCTTGGGAATACTTTACTACTACTGCGGGATCAGTGACTTCAGTTGTTGGTACAGCTGGTGAGATTGATGCTACTACTTTATCTGGTACAGCGACAGTTGGTTTAGCTACGGTTGGTACTGTTGTTTCTGGATCTTACGGAAGTGCGACTTCGGTGCCGGTATTTTCCGTTGATAATAAGGGTCGTGTGACAACGGTTACGAATACTACGATTACTGGAGTTTCTCCGGGTGGAGTTGCGAGTGGTGATTTAACCGGAAGTTATCCTGCTCCAACGATTGCTGTAGGTGCAGTGACTTCGGCTAAAATTTTAGATGGAACGATTGCTGGTGGAGATTTAGCTTCTAATATTACTATTTCTACTACTGGGAATGTTACTGCTGGTGAAATTCGTGCAACTGGTAACATATCTTCTGATGGATCTATTTCTGCGGTTGGAACTGTATCTGGCGCTAATGCAGTGATTACTGGAAATGTGGGAAGTAACTCGGTATCAACAAGATCATTAGTTTTAGCTAATGCTTCTAACAATACAGTAACCGTTACTGCAAATCCTGCGGCTTTTACTAACTTCAATTTCGTTTTACCAATGACCTACGGAACTAATACTCAAGTACTATCATCTGATGGTGCTGGGAACTTAGTTTGGGCTAGTGCCTCTGCAGGATCAGTTACAGGATTAAGTGGCGATGTTACCGGCGCCGGTACTGGCGTTATTAATACAACAATTTCAAATAATGCTATTACAACTGCAAAAATTAACGATGCTGCAGTTACCACATCAAAAGTTAATGATAAGGCAATTACGTTCGGTAAAATGTTAGATATTGCTACCGCTAGACTTCTTGGTCGATCAACCGCTGGTGCTGGATCTCCAGAAGAAATTTCTATTGGAACCGGATTATCAATGGCTGGAGGGGTTTTATCTTCCACTGGCCTTCAAGCTGTTTCAAATATTGCGAACTTAGCAAATACTAAAGTTTGGGTTGGAGATGGTACTGGAAAAGCTCAAGAGCAGAATATTTCGGGCGATGCTACCTTAGCTGCAAATGGTGATTTAACAATTAGAAATGATGCTATCACTACTGGTAAGATTCTTGATGATGCAGTAACTACATCTAAGATTTTAGATTCAAATGTTACTACAAATAAAGTTGCCAACGATGCCATCTCTTTTGCTAAGATTCAAAATTTAAATTCAGCCCGAATTCTAGGTCGATCAACTTCGGGTGCAGGCGACGCTGAAGAATTATCTGTTGGTGGCGGGTTATCAATTGCTGGTGGAGTTTTATCTATATTAG
>JAZKJI010000137.1:6750-8171 GCA_040384405.1 Bdellovibrionota bacterium | reverse complement strand
GAAAATTATGGCTTGGTGATGGAGCAAATCTAGCGCAAGAGCAAACGATGAGCGGTGACGCTTCAATCACTAATCTTGGAATGATTTCTATCACTCCAAATGCTGTAACTACTGCTAAGATTTTAGATTCCGCGGTAACTACCAGTAAATTAAATAATCAGGCTGTTACTTACGCGAAGTTGCAGGATGTGTCGGCATCGGCACGACTTTTAGGTAGAGCTACTGCAGGCGCTGGTTCTGCTGAGGAATTGTCATTAGGTTCTGGGTTAACTTTATCTGGATCAACTTTATCAGTTAACTCTCCGTCAGTTACCGGCTCTTCATTAAATAGTGCAAGATTCTGGTTAGGGGATGGATCAAACGTTGCCCAACAAGTTGGTTTAAGTGGTGATGCCACAATGACCAATTCCGGAGTAATGACTATATTAAATGACGTCATTTCTTTTGCTAAATTACAGAATATTAGCACTGCTAAAATCTTGGGTCGTTCAACTGCTGGTTCTGGTGATGCAGAAGAACTTTCTGTTGGATCTGGTTTATCATTAGTAGGTGGAACTTTATCGGCTACCGCTCCTGCGGTTGGTGGATCATCAACTTTAAACAGTGCTCAAGTTTGGGTGGGTGACGGGTCTAACGTTGCGCAAGCTAGAACTTTAACTGGCGATGCGTCTGTTTCCAACACGGGAAATATTTTAGTAGCGGGAAGTGCAATCACTACAGGGAAAATTGCGGATACTGCCGTTACTACCGGAAAAGTCGCTGACGACGCAATTTCTTTTGCAAAATTACAAAATTTAAATTCGTTACGATTATTAGGTCGTTCAACGGCTGGTGTAGGTGATGCGGAAGAACTATCTATTGGTGGAGGACTTTCAATTGCCGGTGGGGTTTTATCTATATTATCAACTCCTGCAACGGTTACTAACTCATCCGCTTTAAATAACGGAAAACTTTGGTTAGGTGATGGAACAAATTTAGCTCAAGAACAGACAATGAGTGGCGATGCATCGATTACTAATTTAGGGATGATTTCAATAGCTCCTAATGCGGTAACGACTGCTAAGATTTTAGACTCTGCGGTAACGACTAATAAACTAAACAACCAGTCTGTTACGTATGCCAAATTACAAAACGTATCTGCGTCTCAAAGACTATTGGGTCGCGCTACGGCAGGTGCGGGATCAGCTGAAGAATTGTCATTAGGTTCAGGGTTAACTTTATCTGGCGCTACACTTTCCGTTAATAATCCGGCCGTTGCGGGATCGACTTTAAACAGCGCAAGAATTTGGGTCGGAGATGGAACTAATTTAGCTCAAGAGCGTTTGTTAACTGGAGATGCATCAGTTTCAAATACTGGCTCTATCACTATTGCAAACGATGCAGTAACGACGGCTAAGATTTTAGATTCAGCTGTAACAACT
>JAZKJI010000137.1:0-6740 GCA_040384405.1 Bdellovibrionota bacterium | reverse complement strand
ACATTGCTACTTCTAAATTGCTTGGACGATCTACTGCAGGTTCAGGATCTCCTGAAGAGTTATCAATTGGCGGTGGGTTATCAATTGCTGGTGGAGTTTTATCTATATTAGCTACACCTGCTTCTGTAACGAACTCTTCTACTTTAAATAACGGAAAACTTTGGTTAGGTGATGGAACGAATTTGGCTCAAGAGCAAACCATGTCTGGTGATGCTTCTATTACGAACTTAGGAATGATTTCAATAACTCCAAATGCTGTTACGACGGCAAAAATCTTGGACTCAGCGGTAACTACAAATAAATTAAATAACCAAGCGGTTACTTACGCTAAATTACAAAACGTATCAGCTTCTCAGAGAATTTTAGGTCGTGCCACAGCAGGTGCCGGATCAGCTGAAGAATTATCTTTAGGATCAGGACTAACATTATCTGGAACAACACTTTCCGTTAATAGTCCAACAGTTGCGGGAAGCTCTTTAAATTCAGCTTTAATTTGGGTAGGGGATGCTTCGAACTTAGCCCAACCGGTTGCAATGTCTGGTGATGCTTCAATTTCAAATGCTGGTTCTGTATTAATCGCCAATGACAAAGTAACTTACGCGAAAATGCAAAACGTTTCTGCTTCAAACAGATTACTAGGTAGAGCAACTGCGGGCGCTGGCGATGCAGAAGAAATCACGGTTGGATCTGGTTTAACTTTATCGGGTACGACGATTTCAGCTTCTGCTCCGGCCGTGGGTGGATCCTCTGCCTTAAATAGTGCCCAAGTTTGGGTTGGAGACGGAACTAACGTTGCTCAAGCAAGAACTTTAACGGGCGATGCGTCTGTATCAAACACTGGAAATATTTTAGTCGCGGCGGGAGCAATAACGACGGCGAAAATCGCAGACACTGCAGTATCAACTGCAAAAGTTGCAGATGACGCAATCTCATTTGCTAAGATTCAAAATTTAAATCCACTTAAACTTCTTGGTCGCTCAACAGCGGGAATTGGTGATGCGGAAGAGTTATCAATCGGCGGCGGACTTTCAATCGCTGGCGGGGTTTTATCTATATTGTCAACGCCGGCATCCGTAACTAATTCATCTTCGTTAAATAATGGAAAATTATGGTTAGGTGATGGATCGAATTTAGCTCAAGAACAAACAATGTCGGGTGATGCATCGATTACCAATCTTGGTATGATTTCCATCACACCGAATGCAGTTACCACGGCGAAGATTTTAGATTCTGCAGTAACAACCAGTAAGCTAAATGATCAAGCAGTTACCTACGGAAAATTGCAAAACGTTTCCGCCTCTCAACGTTTATTAGGTCGTGCAACGGCAGGTGCAGGGTCGGCTGAAGAATTATCATTAGGATCTGGATTAACTTTAACTGGAACTACACTATCAGTTAATTCACCGGCGGTAACAGGCTCTTCACTTAATTCCGCAAGATTCTGGTTGGGTGACGGAACTAATTTGGCTCAACAAGTTCAATTGTCCGGTGATGCGACAATGCTAAACACAGGAGTAATGACTCTTGGTAATGACGTTGTATCATTCGCAAAATTACAAAATATTGCTACCAATAAAATCTTAGGTCGATCAGCTGCCGGAACTGGTGATACAGAAGAGTTATCTCTAGGTTCAGGATTAACATTAGTCAGCGGAACTTTATCTGCTTCGGGCGCTGCAGTTTCAAATGCATCTACATTAAATAACGGAAAACTTTGGTTAGGTGATGGATCAAACAAAGCCCAAGAGCAAACAATGTCGGGTGATGCTTCCATTACTAACACAGGAACTATCACAGTAGCCGCAAGTGCGATCACAACATCTAAATTAAATGACCAGGCAGTGTCGTTCGCTAAGATGCAAAACATTGCTACTAATAAATTATTAGGTCGATCAACGGCAGCATCTGGAAGTCCTGAAGAATTGTCAATTGGATCAGGATTAACTTTAACGGCGGGAACTTTATCTTCTACAGGTTTAACAAGCTTTCCGTTACTTGCGCCCTATGGAACAGCCGGGGCGCCAAGCTATTCTTTTTCTGCAGTAACTGATGCGGGAATGTATTCGTCAGCTTCAAATGACTTGTCATTCGCAACAGGCGGAGCAAACAGAATGACGATCGCGAATGGCGGGAGAGTGGGTATCGGTACCACAAATCCCCTATCACCACTGGATATTTTGACAAGCAGTAATGCGGCTGCCGGTGGTACGGTCTCTTTCCAAAACACACTTAATTTTGGGTCTTCGGTTGCTCAGTTCACATCTAAAAATGATTTAGGAATACAAATATCAACTGGTATTACTTCGTCAGCCTATGCGGGAAATTTTGGTGCAGGGGCGGGGTATCTCACTACAAGTGCGGGCGGGGGATTAAATTTAGCGACGACCCATGCATCAGGAGTAATTCGTTTATTTACCAATGGCAATGCTCCAACTAATGAGCGCATGAGAATTGACCAACTTGGAAATGTGGGAATCGGGACTAACAATCCAGGCGCAAGTTTAGATGTCTATGGCGCGATTCGAATGTCAGGACAAACTTCGGGATTTGTTGCATTAAAGTCCCCAGCTGTTTCGGGATCCGTCACTTATACTCTACCAAGCGCTGATGGATCTGCAGGCCAGGCTTTATCAACAAATGGCGCAGGAATTTTATACTGGTCAGCAGCTGGCGCACCAACGGTAACTGGATCTGCAGCATTAGCAAACGGAAGTATCTGGGTAGGTGATGGATCAAACGTTGCGCAAGTTAGAACATTAACTGGTGATGTTTCTATTTCTAATACTGGAGTTTCTGCGATTACGAATAATTCTGTAACTTCGGCTAAGATTTTAGATTCAGCAGTGACAACAAGTAAACTTAATGACCAGTCCGTTACTTATGGGAAGCTACAAAACGTAACTGCATCCCAAAGATTGTTAGGTCGTGCAACGGCAGGTGCAGGATCTGCTGAAGAGTTATCTTTGGGTTCAGGGCTTACTTTAACCGGTACAATTTTGTCAGTAGCTAATCCAACTGTTGTTGGATCTGCACTTAACTCTGCGCAAATGTGGTTAGGAAATGCTGGCAACGTTGCGGCCGCGGTAACAATGTCAGGTGATGGGTCGTTAACTAATACTGGAACATTTACGGTCGCTAACAACACAGTTACTTATGCGAAAATGCAAGACGTCAGTGCATCGGCAAGATTGTTGGGTCGTGCAACCGCGGGCGCGGGTGACGCAGAAGAATTAACAATCGGATCAGGTTTAACTTTAACCGGAACTACCATCTCGGCTTCGGGAACAAATTCTTTCCCGATGCTTGCTCCGTATGGAACTGCAGCGGCACCGAGTTATTCGTTTTCTTCAGTAGCTGATGCTGGAATGTATTCTTCTGTTTCAAATGATTTATCCTTTGCTACCAATGGTACCAATCGCTTAACGGTTATGAATGGTGGAAATGTCGGTATTGGAACAACTGCCCCGAAACAAAAGTTCGAGTCTCGCGGCCCATCCGGGGTGCCAGCGACTTCTGGCACGGTAGACGGCGGATTTTTTAGGCTTTCAAATACCACTAATAACGTTGTCACGAACATGGGACAAATTAACGGTGGTTCGTGGGCTTTTTGGATTCAGAATACTAATGCAGTCAACCTAAATAATACTTTTCCTATAGCGCTAAATCCAAATGGCGGAAATGTCGGTATCGGTACCTCAATACCAGCAGCTAGATTAGCGGTAAGCGGTGATGCAACGATTGGTAAAACTACGGCTGCTAATGGCACTTTAGATGTGAATGGTTCTATTGTCATGAGTGGATCTTCGAGTGGTTACAATGGATTCCGCGCTCCAGCAGTTGCAGGCACAACGATTTGGACTTTACCAAGTGCCGACGGTTCTGCCGGACAATCGTTATCAACAAATGGTGCTGGAATTTTATATTGGTCAGCTGCCGGTGCTCCGACAGTTACTGGTGCTGCCGCATTAGCAAACGGAAGCATCTGGGTAGGTGATGGATCAAACGTTGCTCAAGTGAGAACTTTAACCGGTGACATATCGATTTCCAATACCGGTGTTGGCACTATTACAAATAACTCTGTCACTTCGGCTAAGATTTTAGATCAAGCAGTAACTTATGCTAAGTTACAAAATGTTTCTGCGACTCAACGATTATTAGGTCGGGCTACTGCTGGTGCAGGATCTGCTGAAGAATTATCATTAGGATCAGGACTTACATTAACAGGTACTACACTATCAGTCGCGAATCCAACCGTTGTTGGATCTGCACTTAATTCTGCACAAATGTGGCTAGGTAGTGCTTCAAATTTAGCAGCAGCAGTAACTATGTCAGGCGACGGATCACTTACCGATACAGGTTCATTCGCAATCGCTAATGACAAAATTACTTATGCAAAAATGCAAAACGTTTCTGCTTCAGCAAGATTATTAGGTCGTGCGACGGCAGGTGCCGGCGATGCGGAAGAATTAACAATCGGTTCGGGATTAACTTTAACCGGAACTACGATTTCGGCTTCGGGAACAAATTCTTTCCCGATGCTTGCTCCGTATGGAACTGCAGCTGCCCCAAGTTATTCATTTTCTTCAGTAACTAATGCCGGAATGTATTCATCCGCTTCAAATGATTTATCGCTTGCCACTGGCGGTTTCAATAGAATGACTGTTTCAAATGCAGGATATGTTGGTATAGGAATTACCGCACCTCTTGCAAAAATACATGTCGCTGATAATAACCCAGTTGCAATTCGGGTTTCTTCACTGGGCGCCGATGGGGATTCTGCAGAGTTTCAGCTTGGTGCATTTACGACCGGGGCTACTTGGAGAATCATAACGAATGATTCATCACGTACCGGCCAATCAGAATCTTTAGGATTTTATAAGAATACCGGTAGCACAGGTTTGAAGTTCGTTATTAGAGACGACGGAAATGTTGGAATCGGAACCAGTGCCCCAACAGCAAAATTGGCTGTCAGCGGTGATATGACAATCGGTAAAACTTCAGCTGCGAGTGGAAAATTAGACGTAAAAGGTTCGATCGTAATGAGCGGATCCACGAGTGGATATAACGGATTCCAAGCTCCGGCAATAGCTGGATCAACAGTTTGGACTATTCCAAGCGCTGACGGGTCCGCCGGTCAAGCATTAGTAACGAACGGTTCAGGTGTTTTGTCATGGTCAGCGCCGACTCCAACTTTCCCATTACTTGCTCCTTACGGAACACCAGCGGCACCAAGCTATTCCTTTTCCTCAAATTCAAATGCTGGAATATACTCTTCAGCATCTAATGATGTTTCGATTGCTACAGGTGGTGCGCAACGCATCTTCGTTTCTGACATTGGTAACATTGCAATCGGCCACAATGAGCCGACATCAATTTTAGATATTTACAGAGCTTCTTCTAGTACCCAAGTTAGATTTAAGAGTGACAATAACGTTGAGTTAACACTTGATCGCGCAAGTGCCGCTGGCGGTAGTGAAATGTTTTTCCGCCGTGCTCGTGGAACTATTGCTAACAAAACTTCCGTTAATAGCGGTGATGTGATTGGTACTATAATTTTCCAACCATACACAGGTAGTAACCAAACTTCGGCCCAAATTACCGCAACGGTCGATGGAACCCCTGGTGTTAATGATGGTCCGGGCGCGCTCCGGTTTTGGACGACGCCAGACAATTCAATTACAACCCGAGAGAGAATGACCATTGATAACGCTGGAAATGTGGGTATCGGTACCACAGTTCCTACGGCAAGACTTGCCGTCAGTGGTGATATGACTGTCGGGAAAACTTCTGCCGCGAATGGAACTTTGGACGTTAATGGATCTGTTGTAATGAGTGGTTCGACAAGCGGTTATAACGGGCTTCGAGCGGCTGCAGTTGCCGGTTCTACAATCTGGTCGTTGCCATCTGGTGATGGATCCACTGGACAAGTATTAACCACGAATGCGGCTGGACAACTTTATTGGACAACTAATGGCGGAACACCAACATTTCCATTGCTTGCTCCGAATGGTACTGCGGCAGCGCCAAGTTATTCGTTCTCTTCAAATACAAATATCGGAATGTATTCTTCAGCTTCGAATGATTTATCATTCGCAACAAATGGTTTTAATAGAATAACCGTTGCTAACGGTGGAAACGTTGGTATCGGCACTACAAACCCACTTGACACGCTCGAGGTCAAGACGGCGGCCGGTGGAATGACAACATTCTCCTTGAAAGATGCGGACGTCGCGCACGGAATGACATCGCTTGAAGCAACTGATACATTTTTTAAAATCTTGGCTTCGAATGCTGTCAGCGGCGGTGCTCAACTTCGGGGACTCAGTGGATCTGCTGGTATTCCAGGTTTCGTTTTTGAAGGTACAATCGGATCTGCTTCACCTACTGTGACAACTCCAGCCATTAAGTTTAACGCTTACAAAAAGAACGGAGCCGGTGTTCAAGCACTGGCGGCCAATGAAACTGCATTCCAGGTTACTAATTACTCACGTAATGCACTATAACCGTAATGGGTTCTGGTAACGTTGGAATCGGGACTACAGCACCGACCGCTAAATTAGCGGTCAGTGGAGATATGACTGTTGGAAAGACATCAGCAGCAAACGGAACTTTAGATGTTAATGGTTCAGTTGTAATGAGTGGATCAACAAGTGGTTTCAATGGATTCCGTGCAGCTGCAGTTGGCGGTTCAACAATTTGGTCACTACCTTCTGGCGACGGAACTTCCGGGCAAGTCTTAA
>JAZKJI010000136.1:14359-22656 GCA_040384405.1 Bdellovibrionota bacterium | reverse complement strand
GTTGTGAGCCGCAACTTCTTCGATATCCATTCCACCTTCGCGGGATGCCATCATTGCTATTCGTCCTGTAGCGCGATCGACTAAACATGCTACGTAGTATTCTTTTTCAATGTCACAACCTTGCTCGATAAAAATCTTGTGAACTTTTTTACCTTCAGGCCCGGTTTGCGGTGTGACTAAAGTCATTCCAAGAATTTTCGAAGACAATGATTTAACATCGTCTAATGTCTTAGCGATTTTTACTCCGCCGCCTTTTCCACGGCCACCGGCATGGATTTGGGCCTTAACGACCCAAAGATTTCCGCCCATTTCTTTCGCAACATGAACTGCTTCTTCCGGAGAAAATGCGACCTTACCTTTTAATGTAAGAACGCCATATTTTCGGAGAAGTTCTTTTCCCTGGTACTCATGAATATTCATCGATTCATCCTAGTATTGAAGTTTTGCAAGGGCCTCGACTAATTCGCGCACTGCTTTGGTAGAGTGCTCAAGACCAGCCTTTTCCGTGTCATTTAATTTTAGTTCGATAACTTTTTCCATACCTTTGCCACCAAGTGTGCAAAGAACACCGATGAAAAGACCCTTAATTCCAAATTCCCCGTTTAGTTCAACTGCGCATGGTAGAATTCGTTTTTGATCCTTTAAAATTGCCTCTGCCATTTGAACTGCAGATGCAGATGGAGCATAGTAAGCAGACCCAGTCTTTAATAGTCCAACAATTTCCGCACCACCGTTACGTGTACGTGTAACTAATTTTTCAACAGTTTCTGCAGGAAGGATCTCTGTTAAAGGAACTCCACCAACCGAGCAGTGGCGCGGCATTGGAACCATGGTGTCTCCGTGTCCCCCAAGTACGAAAGCTTGAACGTCTTTTACAGAAACATTTAGTTCTTCAGCGATGAAAGATTTAAATCTTGCGCCATCAAGTACACCGGCCATTCCGATAATTCGTTCACGTGGGAAACCAGTTACTTGTTTTGCAACGAAAGCCATTGCATCTAAAGGATTAGAAACAACGATAACAACGGACTCAGGAGCATATTTTTTAATTCCTTCGCAACAATCTTTAACGATTTTAGCATTTGTCGCTAATAGATCATCACGGCTCATGCCTGGTTTGCGTGGAATTCCAGCAGTTAAAATAACAACATCAGCATCGGCGATATCTTTATAGTCGCTTGTACCAGTTACTCTTGAATCAAATCCTTCAACCGGAGAAGATTCGAAAAGATCGAGTGCCTTACCCTTCGCAACTCCGTCATTGATATCTAACAGTACAACGTCACCCAATTCTT
The DNA here is from genome assembly GCA_040384405.1 of Bdellovibrionota bacterium. Classification (GTDB taxonomy): domain Bacteria; phylum Bdellovibrionota; class Bdellovibrionia; order Bdellovibrionales; family Bdellovibrionaceae; genus JAZKJI01. The sequence continues at coordinate 21,361 of JAZKJI010000136.1, read as the reverse complement.
TTTGAGCAGCCCAATGAGCGGCAGTTGAACCAACAAATCCAGCACCGATCACGGCGATTTTTTTTCTTTTATGAACCATAAAGTACCCCTTTTAATCAGATTTAATATTCGACAAAAATTAGTGCGAAAGAAAAAGCAATCATCACCAATAATTATCTGAAATAACTAGAAAAATTTATTTTCAAACAGCCGCCTATTCAAGCGTAAATTGGCACGCGAAACAAGACAGAAAGCAGCATTGTCCGCCGCCTTGAAAGCAGCTTCTGCCGATTTATATATTCTTGTCGGAAGGACCATGATCGGGGTAAAACTTTTTCTATTAGGTTTCCTTTTGATACGAAAATTGAATATGAACTCAAAAAAACGGAGTGTAATTGTGAAATTTCTTGGATTTATTCTGTGTTTATTTGTGGCGATTGGCGCGCGCGCTCAATATTCGAGCACTTATGAGATGAAAGAATCATTAAAAGTAGGAATCGGACCCGTTTTCGGCGGCGCATATGGAAAATGGGGAGTTAAATTAGATCTGAATATCGAGGAAGACGATGGCGTTGTGACCGGTGTCGGAGGATCAGATTCATATAATTCGTTTAATATTGGATGGAAACATGACTTTGATGGCACGTTTACACACATTTATTCTGTTTTAGGGTATGCGCATCTTTTCGGCGGAGACCGTGCGCCATCAAATAATGAATATCTGATCGAACAACTAAATGGGCCGGATGCAGGCGGAAATATATCTGAGGGCTTAAGTGTCCTAGGTCTAGGGTTTCAGTACAATGAATTGGGACCAGAGCTTACGGGTCTATCGCTTTTTGTTGAGGGCAACATATTACATGCATGGAAGTCTTCAAAATTAATTCCTACAGGTACTGTAGGGATGACGTACTTTTTCTAATTTCTCCTAGCTAAATCGTCTCTATAAACATCAGTTTAGAGCAAAAAAAAACCCTGGGTTGCCCCAGGGTTTTTCGTATTCTTTCCTAAGAAAGACAACTATTTTTTAGAAGCTTTTTTCTTTGTAGCTTTCTTAGTTGCTTTTTTAGTAGCTTTTTTTGTCGCTTTTTTCTTTGCCATTTTAGACTCCTCCTAAGATGCAGTCGTTGTTGTTTGCTGCCACTCTTTTATTTTCCACATAGAAGGCCCATACTCGTCAACAAAAAAAATTTGCACTTGCACAATCTTTGAATGTTTTTTCGATCATGGACTCAAATCTTTTGATCAGTTTTTCAATTTCGATCGCCGGATTCATCATTTTTCTTCGTCGGACAACCCACCAAAGCGCTGTTTATACTTCACACGCGCTTGTTGAGTGGTTCAAAAGATGGGGGGTGACAATTTTTTGTCTATTTTTCTTAATGTTATCCCACATTCCCGTCATTCTTTTGTTCTTCATCGGTGTTTTGATTGTTTTCTTAAGTTACTTGCCGCATTTTTTGCATCGGATGCGCGAAGAAAAGTTTTTAGAGCGCATTCCATATCATTTGGAAATGATGATTCTCGCTATGAAAACGGGTCATTCATTAAGAAACTCACTTCGACTTCAAATAGAATCATCTGATTCGCTTGAAATTCCGATTTTAAAGTCACTTCTTGCAGAAATAGAGCTCACTTCCGGTCCCGGACATCAACATTCGCCATTTTTAAAGACATTTTTCAGCGAAATAAAGATTGTGAGCACTCAAAAATCGAAAATCGTCGAATCTTTAAAGGCAGTTCATCATCATTATCACACTGTGGTTTTTTTTCGACATAGGTCGAGACAATCAACGATGCAAATTCGAGTTCAATCAGCATTACTTTCATTATTTTTTGTGCCGACAATCGCTTATCACATGTTTTCTGACCCGATGAAGCACATTTTTTTACTAATTAGTGGATCAATTTTATTCATTTTCGGGATCTTCACCTCTTTATATTTAGGAAAGATGAACAAATGGAAGACATAAATCCGACACTTTGGCTCGTGTTAACGATTAAAAAAGCACTCGAGCACGGCGAAAGTGTAAGAAGCGCACTTTTACGAATTGAAAAAGTAGCTCCGCAATCTTTACGTCACGAGATCCATCAGTGGCGCTTATCCATCGAAGGAAAAGGAAAACATCTTAATATAAGACAGATGTCGCCCTATCGGCGTCATGCCTATGACCTTATGGAGAAAGGATTGAAAGGTGAATCTATTCACCTGGCCCTAGAAAATCTCGAGACAGAGGTCATTAGCGCCTGCAAACGCGAGATTGAAGAGCGCATTGCGAAGTTACCCTTCATTTTAATGATACCGCTGATGTTATTTCAGTTCCCGGCACTTATTCTTGTCAGTTTAGGTCCATTTTTCATTGAAATGATGGATGCCATTGGTGGACAGTGGATCGGATGATGAGATAAAAAGATGCATGGGGGAAATTCTATGGCCCGACACGATATGAATCGCGAAAAGCGACTGCACGAATTGATGGAAGAGTTCCAAAAAAAAACTCCGGATCAAAATAAGATTAAAAATCTCTTCAACGAGTTCAAATTGGCCTATTCATCAGATCCTGTCGATCAAATGATGACAGTTCTTGCCGCATGCACTGAAGTAAAAAGAAATGTAAATGAAGTGGACCAGCCATGAGTCACATTAAAGGTAGTATATTAGAGACCATCGGTCATACACCGATGGTAAAGATCAATCGAATCACTAAAGATAGTCCTCATCAATTTTTTGCTAAGATTGAATACTTTAATCCCGGAGGCAGCGTAAAAGACCGGGTAGCATTTGCTTTAATTGAAGGTGCCGAAAAAAGAGGAGACCTAAAACCAGGTGGAACTATTGTTGAAGCTACTTCGGGAAATACAGGCGTCGGATTAGCATTAGTTGCCGCGGTTAAGGGATATAAGTGCATTTTCATAATGCCGGATAAGATAAGCGAAGAAAAACGTGCCGTTTTACGCGCGCACGGTGCGCAAGTGGTTATTACACCTACTGGAATTCCTCCGGAAGATCCTCGAAGTTATATTTCAGTATCAAAAAGAATTGCACAAGAAACTCCCAACAGTTTTTATGCGAATCAATTTTATAATCCTGATAATCCAAAACAACATTACGAAACCACGGCTCCTGAAATATGGAATCAAACCGGTGGATTGATCGACGCATTTGTTGCCGGGGCAGGAACCGGCGGTACTTTATCAGGCGTTGGTAAATATCTGCGCGAGAAAAAGCCGGGAGTTCGAATTGTTGGTGCTGATCCTATCGGAAGTATTCTTTACGATCTATTTCATCATAAAAAAATAATTGATCCACCAGCTCCTTATAAGATTGAGGGCGTTGGGGAAGATATGTTGCCGGATAACATTCATTTAGATGTGTTTACGGATTTTGAACGGGTTACTGATAAAGAGGCATTTCAAATGACCCGACGATTAGTAGCCGAAGAGGGGATTTGCGTCGGGCCGTCCAGTGCGATGGCATTAGTCGGCGCAATTAAATTTTCTCAAAAACTAAAAGAGCCATCTAATATAGTGATACTTTTTACGGATAATGGACGCGGGTACTTGAGTAAAGCGTTTAATGACGATTGGATGAAGGAAAATAAATTTCTTTCGGACGCGGAAATTAAAAATTCTTACGCCCGAGTCGTTAATTTGGATGAATATTTTAAAGGGTAATTTATGAAAACTAACCAAAATACAGAATTGGGTTTCGCGACCCGTGCAATACACGCTGGGCAAGCACCTGACCCATCAACTGGCGCTATCATGACGCCAGTTTATTTAACTTCTACTTTCGTACAAGAAAGCCCGGGCGTTCATAAGGGCTGGGAATACAGCCGGACCCACAATCCTACTCGAAGAGCATTTGAAGATTGTATTGCTAGTCTTGAAGAAGGACATCGTGGATTTGCTTTTGCTTCTGGTTGCGCTGCTACAACCACAATTTTAGGAATGTTAAAAGCGGGCGATCATATTATTGCTGCCGACGACATGTACGGTGGTACTTATAGATTATTTGATAAGGTATTTAAAAATTTAGGACTTCATTTTTCGTACGTCGATTTAACTGACGCAAATAATTTTTCCGGTGCCTTAAGGCCCGAAACAAAAATGGTTTGGCTTGAAACTCCAACTAACCCAACGTTAAAACTATGCGATATTAAAAAAATTGCGGCTCTAGCTAAGCAAAAAAATGTTTTGACGGTCGTTGATAATACCTTCATGAGTCCTTATTTTCAGAAACCGTTAAAGCTTGGCGCCGATTTAGTCGTGCACTCTGCAACTAAGTACATTGGTGGCCATAGTGATGTTGTTAGTGGCGTAGTAGTTTCATCAACAGCGGAACTTAGTGAAAAATTAGCCTTCTTTAGTAATTCGATGGGCGCTACTCAAGCTCCTTTTGATTCTTTCATGTGTTTACGCAGTTTAAAGACTTTGCCATTACGAATGGAGAGGCATTCGGAAAATGCGATGAAAGTTGCTTTATTTTTGGAGTCTCATCCCCAAGTAGAGAAAGTCTTATATCCAGGCTTACCAAGCCATCCTCAACATCAGTTGGCTAAAGCGCAGATGACGGGCTTTGGCGGAATGATTACCTTTTTCATTAAGGGTGGACTTAATTCAGCTCGAACATTTTTAGAAAACGTTCAAATTTTCTCTCTGGCAGAAAGCTTGGGCGGAGTAGAGAGCTTAGTAGAGCATCCAGCAATTATGACGCATGCTAGCGTTCCGGCAGAGACTCGCCGAGAGTTGGGAATTGATGATTCTCTCATTCGACTTTCTGTCGGAGTAGAAAACATCGAAGATCTCCTTCGTGATCTCGAATTGGCTTTTGAAAAGGTTTGACATTATTTGGCTAAAATCTGTATCTAAGTAAACCGGTTTTTTAGGCTTGGTAGCTCAGTCGGTAGAGCAGAGGACTGAAAATCCTTGTGTCGGCGGTTCGATTCCGTCCCAAGCCACCACTTTTTTTCCTTTCCATTTTAGTAGGGTCTTTGGCAGGTTCTTTTGCTTTGATTTCGTTCGTCTTCTTGGGACGCGGAACGATTGCCATCGAGGCAATCGCTCCTAGGTGCTTGCCGTGTGGTCGACTTTGTCGACCTACGAGGACGCGCACATGCTCCACATCAAAAAGTGCCACTGGCACTTTTTGCTGCGGGCACAACCAAGCCACCTCTTGATTTACACCTTTGAATTTCCTTCTGGCTCCCCTCGGTTACACCATCGGGTTCGCATCAGCGCTTTCGCGCTTTGCTTAAGATTCCCAGTGGATTCCCATGCTGTATAGGATTACTGCTGCTATCAATATTAATACTATGTAGCTGTTTTTTTGTTTTGCAGCGTAGGTTACTGGGTCGCTGTCTACTTTTCCTCTTAGGCCTTCAAACCATAGATTGCATAGCCAATATATGAATATTGGTACTAATAGCCATAGTCTTTCTGGGTTTGAGTATAGGGATTTTACGTCTGGGCTGTTTATGTATAGTGCTAATATTAGTGCTGATGCGAAGGCTGATGCGAAGCCCATTGCTGTTAGGGCTTGTTGGTCTTTTAGTTGATATTTTCTTCCTGGGATTTCTACTAGGTTTGATTTTTGGCTCTCAATTAATTCTGAGGCTCTTTTTAGTGTGGCTAAACTTAGGAATACGAAAAGGGCGAATGCTAATAGCCAGTCTGATACTATTATTCCGGTTACTGCTGCTCCTGCGAATACTCTTACTGTTAGTAGCGTTGCTAATATCAAAATATCTAGGATTAAAACTTTTTTTAACCATAGGGTGTAGAACATTGTTACTAGGATATAAACTGAGATTACCGTTGCGAACGGTTTGCCTAGTTTTAATGATGCCCAGGTTGAAATGATTAATAAGATTATTGATAGGCCTATTGCTTCTGGGATTGAGATTTCGCCCGTTACTAGTGGGCGTTTTGCTTTTGATGCTAGTTTTCTGTCTGAATCTAGATCTGATAAGTCGTTGAATATGTATAAACTGGATGCTGTTAATGAAAAACTTATGAATGCTAGTACGCAATTTGCCAGGTCATTTAATTGCCAACGGTGTGAAACTATCACTGGGACGAAGATCAGCAGATTTTTTAGCCATTGGGCGGGTCTTAAGAGTCTTATTATTGCTGCAATCATGGGTTTCCTATTTTAACCGGTTCACCTAACTAGTATAATGTCATTAATGGGGATTTCATCAAACCTTTTAAAGACAATTGATCTGGGCACCTGGTTTCCCAGTGCCACTCTATTTTCATTTTTTAATAGAATTTTTCCTAAATCGCAAAAAGATCGGAAAATTGCTGTTGTTAGACCCGGTGGATTGGGTGATTTGGTTCTTTTGACCATGGCTATTCGTGATGGTGGTTTTAATTTAGCTGAATTTCGTTTCTTTATTCAAAAACGGGCTGCGCCTTGGGCCGAGTATTTGAAATTGGATTACATTATTGTTGATGATGATTTAAGAGATCTAACTTTTCATCGTGGACGTTATGTTCAGGTGATTAATACTGAACAGCTTTTTGGCCTTGCGACTTCTTTTAGCGTTTATATTGCACATACGGATTGTCGGGTTTCTGGATTTAACACTAATCGAGGGCAAAAATATCTGACGGTTGTATGTCCATTTGATGAAAATGGAACTCACGAGAAAAAATCCTTTTCTAATTTATTGCAGAGTCATTTTTCTTTACGAAATGAACTGGGGGCGCCATTTGGGATTCAGTCGGGGCGTGAGATATTGGATTATTCTTGTCTATCAATATCGGGACTTGAGTCACCTTCTCGTAATTTAAGTGTCGATGCCTGGATTAAACTGATTACTGCAAATTATTTAGGTGGAGAAATTAGAATTCTTTCGGCACCGTCCGAGCGACAAAAAGCAGAAGAAATTCGTGCAGCACAACAAAAGAAAGCCGAAGAACGCGGTCGATTCGACAAGAGAATTATTTTGGACGAAGCGTAAAGAGAAGGGTAAAAACCCACCACAGCAACCAAATAAAAAAGCGCCAACGCGGCGC
>JAZKJI010000136.1:4138-14349 GCA_040384405.1 Bdellovibrionota bacterium | reverse complement strand
TTCAATCGCAAATAGAATCAGGGAACTTTTCCCAGCAAATAGACATTTTAATTAAAGCTAAAAGATTAATTGGAATGGATGGAGGCATGGTTCACGTTGCCTCTTATTTTAATGTTCCTAGTACCGTTATTTTTACTAGTGGACAGGATTATAAATGGGCTCCGCTAACTCCGGGCTCACTTGTTTTAAAAAGAAAAGATCTTTCTTGTCAGCCATGTAATCGGTTTGGCCAAGTTCCGCCGTGTCCTAACGGCCTGATTTGTCGCGACGCTGATGAAATATTAAAGCAAAGCATCCCAGAAATCCCACGATAGTTGTTAGATATCCTATCCAATCGGCGATACCCGCGCGGTGTTTAAGAATCGTAATATGATTTTTCGGAGTTAGAGTCATATAGCCATTTGTCGAAATAGAAATCGGCACGTCAGCTTTCCATTTTGGATAATAAGAATATTTAATGACGTGGGGTTTACCCGGACAACTGGTTTGCAATTCAATTCGGTGGAAATCTACTTTTACCTCGGCATCACATGATGGATCCTTTTTCGGCCAATCAATTGATAATGGATCAGCTAACAATCGTGATTTCAAATTAGGATCAGAGGACTGAACATCAATAGTTCGAAATCTCGCGAAAGGTATCGGTTTAAAAAGGAGTTCATTTTGGGAAATCGTGCGGTAAATCGGCATCGAACTTGGTATTGCTTCACCATTTAAATAAATCGTATACCCCGTTACATGAGCGACTAAACTTGTTGGGCCCGGTGGAATTTTTTGTAAAGGCATTATTACTTCAGAATCCAAATGATTTAGATTTGAAGTTGCAAGTTCCGAGTCAAAGTTACGATATCCAATTACTGGCTCAAAAAGATCAGTTAAATATTTTCCTGAACCAATCGGTGAGCGAAAGGAAAATAAAACTCCTTTTAACTCAGAATTAAGCCGATCTTTACGGTCTTGCCACCCTCGGTCCATAGCCGTCTTATCGGTTTTCCAATTATCCACCAAATAATTAAAAAATGATGCGGTTGAAACCGAACTTTTTTCTTCCTCAGCTGTACAGTTATTTTTAAATTCCATGGCCGTGTCTCTTAAAATATCCCACCGGTGTAAATTCACTGCAGTTGTTAAATATCTCTTGGAGCACAGAAGTGGAAGTTTAGAGTCATAAATTTCTACTAAATTAGTTCGCTTAATCAAGTGGAACAGACTAAAGCGTGAACTAGAATAAACTTCTTCTAATTCCGGAATGGCTTTAAATTGGTAACGATATTGGGGTGACATTATTAGCGCGAAATTGGTGCCGGTGACTTTCATCATCTGGACCGCTCTTTTTGGATCTACATTTGAAGTTGTAACCCCGGGTGGCATTCCCGCACAACCTTCACCTACCATGCATTGAAAGGCGTATCCCACATGGCTGTAAGTAGCAGAGTTCACAATTCCACCAATGGGAATTTCAGCGTTGGGGATTAAGTAGGGGATAAGTTCAAAAGATCGGACAGAGCCCAGATACTTATCTAGTGGTTCGCTCATTTCAGTGATTATCCGTACTCGTTCTGCTTTCTTTAAAATATCTAAAATGTTTTTGTAATCGTCCCAACCTTCTTTTGACTCCATTCCAGCCCAATTCCATGTAAACCAAAATCGTGCTTTTTCCAGAGAAAATTTGTTAGGTAACAGTATATAGAATATAACCACCGGAGCCCACTTCACCCAGGCCGGCATTATTTTTTCCAAAACAAAACTAAATGATAACAGCGAAAAATAAAGAGCTAAATAAATCGCTGGCCAAATTCTAACATCCAATAAAACGTGAATTCCAAAAATTTTACCAAAATAGTAAAGAAGAATGTTAATTACGAAGAAACTACCAATCATAAAGGCAAAAAATCGCTTTTTAGGAATGAAGAAAAGAACCAAAGTAGAAATTAACCCAAGTGTAAAAAATATTTTTTCTGGCCGGGTAAATGTATCAATTAGATTAATATCCCACGCTCCGCCAAAATCCGTACTCCACGGGCGATAGTAAAAAAGAGGAATAAACCACCAAGAGCATAGAAATGCCGCTAAAATAAAATTAGCAAAAAATTTCCATTTCTTTATATTTTTATCCCACGGTGCTTCTGTGATTAAAACCCACATCACTAAGCCAGCACCTACGGCGATTAACATTAATAAGGCGTAAAAGTGACAAAGTCCCGTGGCGACAGAGGTAAGTATCAGTGGTAAAGAGAATTTTCTTTGATTGTACGCATCTACTGACAGTGCGAATGACCAAATAAGAAAGAACACTGCCCACTGGTTACCAATCATTCCCGCGGAGAGCGAAAAAATATTTCCGCCCCACATTACGTGGGCTTCGGTAAATAGAAAAGTAAAAGACAGTAAAGACATGGTTGCTTGAACCCAAAGGGATGCATCAAAGGATCTTGCAAGTCTGGTAAACGCCCAGGGCAATAACAGAAGGGGTAACAAAACCATAGCTTTAAACGCAATGGAAGGATGAATAAATAAACTCAGTAAACCGAAAGTTAAATAGGGAAGTGGAAAATAAAATTGGAATAATTCAAAGCCGCTCCAGTATCCGTTGGCATAATGGACAATTGATCCATGTTTAATAAAGGCGTCGCGAACGCTTGCCATTAAATATGGATGGGCCGGGTTGTCCCCACCAGATGGCGTGGTAGTCATAAAGAATTCTTGCCATGGAACTATCATCATCAAGATGAAAGTTCCTAACCAAGAAACTATATAGGAAGCAATTTTGTTTAATAACTTCACCCCCTAAACATAAAGGGCAGGAAGGGCACAATCAATATTTGATTAATTCAAGGCAATGAAACTTAAGTTGCGACCCGCATTTTTGGCATCACGGCGGAATGAATTTAAGTGATTACTGGTTACAGTATCTTCAAGGTAGGCCTGTAAATGATCTGACTCGACTTTTAATTCTTGTAGCTGGAATTGCAATAATCCAAACAAGTTTACCAGATATTTTCCATTTTCCTTTGGCTTTACTAAATCTGGCGTTTCAGTTTTAACTTTTGCACTTTCTAAAAGAAGATCTTTTACGTCCGTAGATACCTCAAAAGATGAAAATAAAATATGAGGCCCAACGTAAACTGATAAGCCCGTATCATGTGGAAAGTGCTTATTGGCTGTTTTTACGAAAATTCGATTCTCAATTCCTCTCCAACCAGCGTGAATCGCGGCAATTTTTTTCCCTTTATTGCCAACAATCAGAATTGGCAGGCAATCAGCACTTTTCACAATAAGAGCTATTTTTGGTGAGGAAGTTACTAGTGCATCTGCTTGGGGTTCAGTATTCATAAAGCTTTTCAGCTCAACATTAGTATCGCCGTGTACTTGATGCATGGTTTGAAACGAGAAGTCAGGATAGGCCTCTTTAAATCTGTCTAACGTAGCTGATTTATTTCCGAAACAAGCGGTGAAAACCTGGGATTTTATTTCTAATCCAAGGGAGGTCGCCGTGATCATTTAAATCCCAGGCTCTTTAACCAAAGTAAATCAGCCGGTGGCCACTCTACAGTAAATGACATCTCTTCCTTCGTAATCGGATGAACGAAACCTAAGTCCCGAGCGTGCAGCATGAACCTATCTAAATTTTTAATATGAAGAGTAATATCTTTATTTTTCACAAGATGATTCTTTTTTGAAAAATGATATAGCTTATCACCAACTAATGGATGACCTTTTTCAGCCATGTGAACCCGTATCTGATGTGTTCTTCCAGTTTCTAACTTTAACTTAACAAAACTAATTCCGTGGGCAACTTTAAGCAGCTCGTAGTGAGTAATAGCTAATTTACCTGATTCATCCTTTTGGGAAGCAAACTTCTTACGATCAGTAGGATGCCTACCTAAATGACTTTCGATTCGACCTTTTACAGGCATCAATTGACCCATGCACAGTGCTTCGTAGGTTCTTTTTGTCGTGCGATCTTTAAATTGTTGCGATAGATGTTCGTGAATCAAATCATTTTTTGCTACGACTAAAAGTCCGCTAGTTTCTTTATCGATACGGTGAACAATTCCCGGTCTCATCTCGTACTTCATTGATAAAGACTGGGTATGATGAATAAGCGCATTTACCAAAGTATCTTGTTGATGACCAAATGAGGGATGCACAACCATCCCGGATGGTTTGTTTACAACGATTAAGGAATCATCTTCAAAGATAATATCCAGTGGCACATTCAGTGGAACTAACTCGGTGGGCGAGGCGGCAATGGGAACCATAACCGTAATAGTTTGACCTTCTTTGACTTCACTGGACGATCTTAAAATAGTACCTGCGGAAGTAACTTTACCGTCATTAATTAAGTGTTGAGCCCTCGAACGGGTTCCAACCTCTTCGGTGTCTCCTAAAAATTTATCCAGGCGCATTCCCGCTTTTTCCGCGGAAACAGTAAAGGATATTTCTTTCACGGGAATCACTCTGGTTTCATTATCGTTTTATAATTTTTAATAAAAGAATCGGTAACGTTTTTTTGATCTAAACCTAATTCGCGCACAATCTGTAAGACATATCCCCGAACAAAAACGTAGGCTGGTAACCCCTTGGCGTTCATGTCTTCGATAGCGCGAATATAATAAGAATTAATTTTTGTAATTTGGCTTAAGCGTTCAATAGATAGTCCGCGATACTCGCGCACTTTTTTTAAGTCAGGGCCTGACCAGTCCGTTTTTTCCCGGATTTCTTTTTCCATGGCCTCATCAACCACGGGAACTATTTTTTCAACTTTTTTTGTCTGAGGCATATTTGCTTGGCTAGCTTTTAATAAGGATGCGTAGGAAAGATCTTCGACGGAACTTTTACCGAACAATTTCTTATCGTACATACTACGAAGAGTTTTATTTCCTAAAACAGAATAGGCCTCTTCGATTATTTTTAGATATTCGCGTGCTTCATCTTGGGAAAATATTGTGTAAATCGCTGGGTTATCGCCCGAATAGGTTTTTTTAGCCCGTTCAAAGGCAGTCGTTACCTCGTGCTGTGGAGCATGTTGGTCGACCTCTAGGATTGCGTAATAGTTAAATTTTCCGTCAGCGCTCATCCTATTATACTACGGCTCTCAATTCTTCCGGATCAATAAGATGTTTGCATAGAGACAGAAATTGGCCTGCTAAAGGTGTAAACGGCTGGGCAATTAATACCGGCTCATGGAGTCTGATCGACTGCCACACCGCATTGTCATAGTTAATCGACCCTAAAAAGTTCACCTCTAATTCAAAATACTTATTACAAACACTGCGAATTGAATAACCAAGCGAACTTTGTTCGTGGCTACGAACCGAATTTACAACTACGTGGATAGGAGAGTTATTCATTGCTTCGAAAGTTGGTAAGCTCTCGGGCATTTTATCGGTGATGTAGTTGCGAATCGAATAGGCTGAGCTATTTGTACTGTGACGTTTTTCACGTAATGCATGAATCCAGTCCATGTACTTATCAGGCGTTGTAGTAGGCTGAATCTTTGAGCAGATGTAACCTTCAATGAAACGATAATTTTTTTCCAAAGAAGTTGGCTCTGGAGTAGTAACTAGGATTTTTTCGTCCACGTGCTTGAATACTTCAATGTTGCCATGAGTTCCGCCAGCACCAAGATCAATGATCACGTAGCTTGCCGTCAGTTCACGAAGGTCTTTAACCAGCTTTTCTACTCGGTCAGCCGTTAGTTCAAAAAGGTTCCAAGAATCCCATAAACCTTGAATCAAAGAAAGTTTAGGGATGGAAGAAGGCACAATAATTTCTTGTAAAGTTTTTGAACCATCAAAATAGTGGCGAAGATTCAATGGACTTGGGTTCATGCCCAAACATGTATGCGAATTCGCACCTGTAATATCTAAATCTACGATGACAACCGGGTGACCAAGTTTTGCAACGGTGATAGCAAGGCTTGCGGAAATAAAACTTTTTCCAACTCCACCTTTACCTGATGCTACTGCCCAGATGCTATTACCCATTCCGCATTTTTCCCCAGTGATTTGCACCAAATCCATAGCGTTCCTCACTTCAACGAAGAGAATATGACTCCACTTTTGTTCTCTTCGGCTTCAGATGCGCGAATATAAAGGGGTTTATACGATTTCCAATCAATTGTTTGATCTTTTTTTGCCAGAGGGAAAGCCAAACTCACCAAGGTCGAGGCTTTTGGGTAATCATAACCGCTTGCAAGTGCTTCGGTGGATAGGCGTAAACAATTTTTCTTCAGTTTCTCTGACAAATACTGGTGATAAACTTCGTACCCATCGCCAACGATCCAAGATTTTTGGTCCAGGTGAAGCTCCAAATCCTGAACTCGTTTTGCGCTCGGAGCTTCTAAAACTTTAAGTTCACCATTTTTTTTCTCAAAACGAGCAAAATACACCATGTTTTTGTAGGCATTTATCCAAGGAGTGATGATTCCGTCCTCGGGAAATCCAGCGGCAAGCAATGTTAAAGAATCAATCGCCACCATTGGCTTATTCATGATGAAAGCAAAGGTTTTCATGGCATTTCCGGCAATGCGAAGACCTGTAAAACTTCCGGGTCCGGTGCTGGATGCAAAAATATCGATGTCTGAAATTTTTAAATTATTTTTTCGTAATAATTGATCAATAAAAGAGTGAAGCACTTCGGAATGGGATTTTTGTACCAAGTTTTCCACTTCGCCCAAGAGTGTTCCATCTTGGGAAAGGGCAACGGAACCTCGTTTGGTGCTGGTTTCCGCTGCTAGGATATACATAGATTACATATTTTGAAAAAGTCTTGAGAAGTCATTGAACAATGCAAATACCATAAGACTTAGCAATAAAGCCAGGCCAACTTGCTGGGCAATTTCCATTTTCTTAAGGCTCATCGGTGAACCTTTCACCATTTCGACTACGTAAAACAGCAGATGTCCGCCATCCAATAGGGGAACCGGTAATAGGTTTAATACGAAAAGGTTCACTGAAATGATGGCCATCATTGAAAAGAAATGAACCAGACCAATCTGGAAAGTGTCGTGAGCAACTTGGCCAATAGAGATAAATCCACCGATATTTTTTGGTGAAATCTGACCCTGGAACATGCGCACAAAACCCATAATCGTCATGACAGTTACATCCCAAGTCTTACCGACAGCCTTATTCAGTGCGGTGACGGGGTTATTGGTGCGTACGATTAAAGATTGGTTAGTGGTTAAACCAATCATGGGCCTTACTCCGATAGCAAATCGCTTTTCTTCTTTTCCTTGTAGTGTCATCTGCGTCGTTACTTCAGGAACAATTTTAAAATCTTTTGGCTTACCTTCACGAAGTACCACGATATCAAAAGGCTTCTCGTTAGAACCTGATTTAATTGTGTTAAGAACATTTTCCCAGTCAGTTAACTTTGTTCCGTCGATCGATAAAAATTGATCACCTGGCATCAATCCAGCTTTTGCCGCAGGAGTATTTTTAAAAACTTCAGCAATAATCAGGTGAGTTTTTGCGAGCCCAATTGCAGTAAAGCCTTGCGTTGAAGTTGGCATTTGAAAGTCGATCGTCAGTTTCTCGGCCTTCTTGGGATCATCCCCGCGAGTTACTTCGACTTTATAAGTACCAGGTTTAGAAAATGCCCCTTCAAGTTCTCTTAAAAAAGAAATCTTCTGTTCATTTACTTGAGTAATAATATCACCAGTTTTAAATCCCAAAGTTTCAGCTAAGCTGCCAGGTTGAACTGCTACCTTTGGAGCTTCAGAAATATAGTTAAGTCCTTCTAATTCCCCCACAGTACTCTTTAATGAAAGTGGGTTTGGGTTTGGAACAGTTTTTACTTCTGCTGGAAATGTCGCTTCTTCCCCTGTAATTTCACGCGCGACCTTAACTTCAGTTGTTGTTCCTTTAACTTCATCTAACCGGTCTTGAAGTTGATCCCAGTTTGTAACGTTCACCGAACCAACTGAAAGAACTTTATCCCCAGATCTGAAACCTGTTTTGTAAGCTTCGGATTCAATTTTAATATCCCCGGCAATACTGGGTTTCGTTTCTTCGCCAATGTTAACGATGCAAAAGAAAATTAGAATCGCGAATAAGAAATTCATGATCGGGCCAGCTAATACGATCGCAATTCTTTGATAAACTGTTTTATGAGTAAAAGAGAACGCTTTGTCAGCTTCCGAGATGTGATCACCCGGTTGCTCGCCAAACATTTTCACGTATCCGCCAAGGGGGAAAAGTGAAAGACAATACGTCGTATCGCCTTTTTTATACTGAAAAATCTTTTTACCAAAACCCAGGCTGAAGGTTTCTACTCTGACGCCGCAAAGTCGGGCGACAATGAAATGGCCAAATTCATGAACTGCGATAAGTAGTCCAAGAAGAAAAACCAATGGTAAAATAGCCGAAGGAAGATTGCCGATAAAATTTAAAATATTTTCCATAGTTTATTATGAAAAATATTTATCTAAAAGAATAGCTCCAAAAAGAATGATTGGACTGGCAAATAATATTCCGTCCATTCGGTCCAGCATTCCGCCGTGGCCTGGCATTAAACGGCCAGAGTCTTTCACGTCAGCAACACGTTTAAGAAGGGATTCAAAAAAATCGCCGAATTGCGCAACTACACCTGCACATAAGGCTAGGGCAATTAGCCCCACCAAAGGATAGGGAGGAAGAATTTTTGAACATGCAATCATGGCAAACAATGAAAATAAAATTCCACCAAACGCACCTTGAACGGATTTTTTCGGAGAAACGGAAGGCATGATCTTAGTTTTACCAAATTTCACGCCAACTAGATAAGCCCCAATATCACCAGCAAAAACAACTGCCAATAATGTCAAAAACCAAGAAACTCCCTCTGGAAGTTCAATAATTTGAAAAGCAAAAGACGGAAGTAAGCCAATATAAAATATCCCCAGAACTCCGCGAGCTTGAAAATTACTTAAGTGTTCCAGGTCTTCAAATTTTCTCTGAGTAACCAAGGTGAAAAGACAGAAGAGAATAGAAAAAATTGCGAAAAATAACGAGCTCCAACCGAAGAATAGACAAGAAAATAAAAATGTAGCCAGCGTACAAATATAAAAAAAGAACCGGTTAGATTTAGATTCTTCCGGTTTAAATAAAATATTTATAAGTTCACGGGCACCTATGACGACCACTATGCAGGTTAAAAATTCTAAACCGCGACGCTCAAAAAAATAAAACATCGCCCCTGCGAAAACTACCGCAACAACAGCAGAAATGACTCTAATTAGAAAGCTGGTCATGATTCTTTACGGGTTCGACTCGGCCAAATCGGCGTTCTCGTCGGTCAAATGATTGGAAGGCTTCGTGAAGCTCTTGAATATTAAAGTCAGGCCACAGGGTTTCGCTAAAATAGAATTCACTGTAGGCAGCTTGCCACAATAAAAAATTTGAAAGGCGTTTTTCACCGCTGGTGCGAATGATTAAATCCGGATCAGGGGTAGGTGCAGTACTTAAGAATGAACCTATTAAGGATTCATTAATTTTATCTATAGAAATTTCTTTTCTTTCCACTTTTTCACAGATGGTGCGAACCGTTTCTGTGATTTCTTGACGGGAACCATAGCTAAGTGCAAATACCAAAGTCATTCCGTCACAACTGGCCGTAGCACTGGTCGAAGCATTTATTGCGTTCTTCACTTCAACCGGTACGCGATCTAAATCACCGATGACTTGCAACCGGATATTTTCTTTAATCAGGTTAGCAGTTTCTCGGTGCAGATATTTTCGCAATAACCGCATAAGGATTTGAACTTCTGGTTGTGGACGAAGCCAATTTTCAGAGGAGAAAGCATACAAAGTTAAATACTTAACACCTTGCTTTGAGCACTCGCGGATAATGTCTTTAGCGTTTCTTGTACCACGGACGTGTCCATAGGCTCTGGGCTTATTTCTTTTTTGGGCCCAGCGCCCGTTACCGTCCATAATAATTGCAAGGTGGTTTGGAATAGCCATCAGATGGTTAGGATGCTTTTCTCTTTTTCGTCGGCAACCTGATCAATCTTTTTGATGTTATCATCAGTCATTTTTTGGATATCAGCTTCTAACTTTTTATTTTCGTCTTCGCTGATTTTTTTATCCTTTAATGCCTTTTTAACTTCATCATTTGCATCACGACGAACCATTCGAACGGCAACACGTGCTTCTTCGGCAATTTTCTTAACCTGTTTGGCCAAGTCTTTACGGCGTTCTTCAGTTAAATCAGGAACTTTTAAA
>JAZKJI010000136.1:0-4128 GCA_040384405.1 Bdellovibrionota bacterium | reverse complement strand
GAATAACTTTACCGTCATTCATCGGAGCTAGGCCTAAATCACTTTTAACGATTGCTTGTTCGATTTCTTTTAAGATTGAAGCTTCCCAAGGCGCGATCAAAAAAGATTTCGCATCTGGGGTAGAAACAGAAGCCACCTGTGAAAGTGGTGACATGCTTCCGTAGTAGTTAACCTTTACATTATCGAGCATCGACACTTGGGCCCGGCCGGTTCTTACTTTTTTTAATTCTTCCTGAAGAGAATTAATGGATTTAGCCATTCTGTCCAGGGCGGTTTTTTTAACATCTTCGACCATTTAACACCTCATTGATGATTTACTAAACGGGGATCTTTATTCTGTCGGTCTGATCTATTGAACCAGGGTACCGATCTTTACTCCTTGGACAGCTTTCAAAATATTTCCTTGCTCGGTTAAGCTGAAGGTTAAAATTGGAAGCTTATTGTCCATACATAAACTAATAGCCGTAGAATCCATTACCTGAAGACCACGGTTTAAAACGTCAATATAACTGATCGTATCGAATTTAACTGCATCACTATGTTTAGTAGGATCTTTATCGTAAATCCCATCAACTTTAGTGGCTTTCATAATTACTTGAGCATTGATTTCCATTGCCCGTAAAGAGGCGGCCGTATCAGTTGTGAAATATGGATTCCCAGTTCCCGCACCAAAAATAACTAATCGCCCTTTTTCTAAATGGCGAACAGCCCGGCGGCGGATGTAGGGTTCAGCAATTTCAGACATCGCGATCGCACTTTGTACACGAGTTGGAACGCCCTCTTTTTCAAGAGCATCTTGAAGAGCTAAGGAATTGATCATTGTTGCAAGCATCCCCATATAATCAGAGCTTGAACGATCCATTCCTTCCGCCGAAGCAGCAACACCCCGAAAGATATTACCACCACCGATAACGAGTCCAATTTCCACGCCAGCTTTGTGAGCTAATGCTACATCCTGAGCGATTTGCTTAAGCACAGTGGTATTGATTCCAGTCCCTTGCTTTCCCGCAAGAGCTTCACCGCTGAGCTTAAGTAGAACTCGTTTATAAACCGGTTCCTTCAAAACTAGTGCCCCTTCATCTGTTCAGCAACTTCCGCTGCGAAATCAGTGGATTTCTTTTCGATGCCTTCACCAAGTTCAAAACGTTTAAAACGTTTGATCGTGATATCGCCACCCGTAGTCTTTGCCGTGTTTTTCACGTGCTCAGAAATACGAAGATCCGGGTTTTTAACAAACTGTTGATCCATTAAACAATTTTCAGCCAAGAATTTTCTGATTTGGCCTTCAACGATTTTATCGATCATTTCAGCTTTTTTACCTTGTTCCAAATTTTTAGCTTTTAGAATTTCTTTTTCTTTAGAAACAACTTCCGCCGGAATTTGTTCAGAAGAAATAGCCATTGGGTTCATAGCTGCAATGTGAAGGGCGATATCTTGAACCAAAGTTTTAAATTCTGGTTTATTTTGCGCGCCATTTGCACTTTGAGCTTCGATTAAAACGCCGATTTTTCCTTCGCCGTGAACATAGGTGTGAACCATTGTGTTCGCAGATGCTGTGTATTTTTCAGCGCGACGGATAACGATATTTTCACCAATTTTAGAAACGATATCTTTTAATACATCACCAAGTTTGCGAGATGGATCTTTGTGATATGGAACTTCAGTTAGTTCGCCTTTTGGCTCTGTTTTAAGAAATTGTTGAGCTACGTCTTTGACGAATGCTTGGAAACCTTCGTTACGAGCAACGAAATCTGTTTCTGAGTTAACTTCAATGACAACTGCGTTGTTACCATCAACTTGTGCGTAAACCGCACCTTCTGCAGCTACGCGGCCGGCTTTTTTAGCAGCAGATGCTAGGCCTTTTACGCGCAACCATTCAACAGCGGCTTCGAAATCACCTTTTGTTTCTTCCAAAGCTTTTTTGCAATCCAACATTCCTGCGTTGGTTTTTTCCCGTAGTTCTTTTACTTGGGATGCGGAAACGGACATGGAGTACTCCTTAGAGAATTAAAATTTATTTTGTTTTATTTAAAGGGCCTAAAAAGAGAGAAGCGGCTTATTCAGCCGCGTCGTCTTTAGGTTCTTCTGTATTTTCAAGTTCAGCTTGGATCTCAACTTCTTCTGCTAGGCCTGCTGCCACAAGTTTTCTTGTTTTAGCTGCTTTAACAACTGTTGGTCCTTGAGCTTCTGGTTTCTTAGCTGCATCAGCTGCTGGAGCTTGACGGCCACGACCCGGAGCCGCTGCACGTTTGCGTGGAGCTGCATCGTCTTTCTGAGCATCTTTATCTGGAGTTGCTTCAGACTTATCAACACTTGAACGAACACGTTCGTCGTAAGTTTTTGCACCTTCGATAAAAGCGTCAGCGACTAGGTTAGTAAATAATTTGATTGATCGGATTGCATCGTCATTTCCTGGAATTGCGTACTCGATCATTTCTGGATCAGAGTTTGTATCGGCAATTGCAATTACTGGAATACCAAGACGGCGAGCTTCTGCTACCGCGATGTGTTCTTTAGGCAAATCAACAACGAACATTGCAGACGGAGTATCTTTCATTTCACGAATTCCATTTAGGAACTCAGAAAGACGAAGATATTCTTTGTCCATTTTAGCGCGTTCTTTTTTAGTAAGAAAATTGAACTCACCTTTTTCTTTCATCTGATCAATTCTTTTAAGACGATCGATGGAAGATTTGATGGTTTCGAAGTTTGTCAGCATTCCGCCCAACCAACGCTTAGTAACGTAGTATTGACCGCAACGTTGAGCTGCTTCTTGGATTGGTTCGATAGCTTGTTTTTTAGTTCCCACGAAGATAAGGCGTCCACCTTGAGCAGCGATTTCTTTAACGAATTCAGCAGCTTTGTTAGCCATCACTACAGTTTTTTGTAGATCGACAATGTGAATTCCACCGCGCGCAGTGTACACATAAGGTTTCATTTTTGGGTTCCAACGTTGGGTTTGGTGTCCGAAGTGGACCCCCGCGTCAAGCATCTCTTTCATCGTAACTTGGGCCATAGTATCTCCTTTTTTCTGGTTATAGCCGCCCCTTCTGAAGTGCCCTCGGAGGTGAGATCCTCTAAGGGTATATACCAATTATTTGGCACCAGACTGTACAGAAGGGTGTGTATTAGTGACTTATTGGGATATCACAGCGGAACTCGCGCTAGCAAAGGATTTTATATAAAGGGCGGGGTTATTTTTTACTAAAAAAGGTACTCAACACCCAGAGTAATGATCGTCGTCTTGTGAGTGATACTGGAAACCGGTTGTGGACGATCACCTTGACCCGTAAATGCCGAGTCATAGTAACCAAAACTTATATTTCCAACGTAATTCATCTTTGGATTTACATATTTTTTAATAAAGAAATCAAATTCAGTAATGGTCGGAGAACCGGAGCTACCCGAACTCTTTCCTTCAGACAAATACCGAGTTAGATGATATTTAAATTGGGCACCGAAAAGCCAAGGCACATTTTCAGCAAAATTCAAATAACCCCGAAGTCCTAGGTACATTCCACCGTAAGACATTTCGGTTGCCAGAAGGGGAGTAGTTGTCGAAGGAACTGAGTTAAATTGGGAAATACCTAATAATCCTTGGAACTTAGGTCCAAAGTAACTTTCACCCAAAATTAGATTATAACCAATCGCAAGTTGATAGTGTCCAACACTCATATCGATTACATTTGGAGTTGATCCGGCTAAGGCATTTTGAGAAGTAAAAATGGATTGGCGGATCTGCCCATCTAAAAACCAAATTTCGCTAAACCATAATTCGCCCCCAATATCCAAAATTGGAGCAGCATTTTGAGCTACGGTTTTCGTTCC
This sequence comes from Bdellovibrionota bacterium, assembly GCA_040384405.1. GTDB lineage: Bacteria > Bdellovibrionota > Bdellovibrionia > Bdellovibrionales > Bdellovibrionaceae > JAZKJI01. The sequence goes on along the minus strand of JAZKJI010000136.1, from coordinate 300 downwards.
GGAAACGGTTAAGGCGATACTTTCTTGATACTGTAAAAGTCCGCCTCTTAATTGAAGGGCTCCGATTCGAGGTTTGTTATCGCCAGTCCATTCTTGAGGTTGGTCACCTAAAACCGCACCTTCGCCACCCATTTTCCCTAAAGCTCCGGCATGTTTTCCCGTTGGGTAGTAAACAAAGGTATCGGGAAAAAGTTTTTGGTTAACTTGAATAGCGCCCGGCTCTTTTTCAAATTCAATTTCCCCAAAGCTTAAGTATTCATCGGCTTTAAAGATTTTTACTCGTCCTAGAATAACTTTTTC
>JAZKJI010000135.1:0-8534 GCA_040384405.1 Bdellovibrionota bacterium | reverse complement strand
GCTAAAACAAATTCGAAAATTAGTTTATTTCCTAGCCGTGAAGAACTTCAAGCCCATATTAAAACAGGAGTTCTTTTCGCGCTTCTGATTATTTCTTCCTTGTTCCTTTATGTTCAAAGGGAAACGGCGCAAGTGAAACTTTATACCGACCTGATCTGGATGATAGATTCGGCGCAAGTCGTTGGCGCACGCTGGAAACAAAGCATAGATCAAGAGCGCGGCTTTGTTCTGGCAAAATCGAGAGCCGAGAAATCGAAGCGAACGATTGCGGCCGAAGCTGCGGCCATTGTCAAAGAAGGAGTCATAACGAACCCTTCAGTTGCAGGTACCGCAACCGTGACTGTATCTAGTTTACCAGTGAAAAAAGGGACCCCAGCTCCAGATACCCAGACCAAGATGGCAGGGCCATCGGTTTACGTAACTTCTACGCCCATCGGCGCGCAAATCTTTATAAACGGAGAAGCGGTTCCTTGTCTTACACCTTGTGATGTCTCTGTGACCACCAGTGGATCCATAAAAGTTGAAGTACAAAAAGATGGCTATCCCCGTAACTCGGTCTTCACCGACAAAGTTAGCCCTTATATAGACTTCGATTTAACTGCGGGAACTTTCATAATTCGCTAAACCGCACGTTTCCCACAATTTACTTTGATCAAAACGACATTTACTTTAATCAAAACGATACGTTTACAATCTGACAATGCTTAACAAATGTTTCAACTTGAAACGGATTTCATCAAATTCGTCTTATTTTCAACACAATTTCAGAATAACTTTAGCACGTCAGAAATTGTCGCGCTCGCCGTTTAATCTGAACTTGTTGAACGTTGGTGGGACTTAAAGTTTACAAGTAGAACGTGGGCAGGAATTTAAAACTAACTAGTGAAAAAGGGGATTTTATGAGTTTACAAATTAAAAAAGGATTGTTGGTAGTAGCAGGATTATTCCTTTATACCTCAACATCCCATGCAGAAAATATCTTGGCAAAATGCAATATACAGCAAAGATTTTCAGTAGTAGATCATTCGGTTTCTAGCGGTAAAAATTTATTGGAGTCAGAACTTCAATCCTATCCTGCCACAGGCGAAAAGGCATGTCTTGAGCAGTTAAACAATTCGCAAATCGCCGAAAAGAAATGTAATGAGGCTAAACTTATACTAGGAAACACCCGCGAGATAATCCTCATTTCAACAGCAAAATTTGAATACGGAAATAAATTATCTGAAAGCCAAGTATCCCGTCGATGCTATAGCTCGAGTTCTCGTATAGGATCTTGCGCCGCGGAGGTATCGGGCGTCGGGGATCAAATTCCAGGATCTCCAGTAACCGCTTCGGGTTGCATAAATTTTTGCAATAAAGTAAACGAAAAACATCCCGGTAAGTACATTCGCTGTACAAACTCTGGCGAAACCATCTCGGAGTTTAACGTTGTACAGCCATTGCAACCATCATCCGGCATGTGTGCTTACCAACTTTCCGGGAATTTAATTGATCCTTCCGGAAATATATCGCCGCACGGGTTGGTTCTGGTAGCAAGCCGGGCAGAATGCATCAAGTTGGCAGATGACGTCGCAGAGACCTTTGAAAATGCAGTCGGGATTGTTACTTTGAATGGATCACCAATCAAAAAATATAATAACTAGTTCTTAACCGCAGCCTTCACTCGCAATAACTTTAGTCGGTTTGAGTGGGGGCTGCGGAATTTTTTTAGAGTTTCGACTCGAAATATTGTGCTTCATTTTGAGATTTTTTTATCTATCTGGACCTGCTGTTTCTCTCTGATAAACTTGAAATTGCTTTGATTTTTTAAATTGTAATAATTGTTCATAAAGTCCGTAAAATTCCGATAAACTTAACATGTCTTCATCGATGATCCGCAAAATGGGACCCTACTATCTGCTCAAGCAAATTGGCCAGGGCGGGATGGGTATTGTTTCGGTGGGTTATAAAGTTAGTACCGATAATATTCTTACACAATTTGCGATTAAAACTTTACCTCATGACTCCCATACTTCTGATCTAGTTCGACATTTAAAAACGGAAGCCAAACTAATTGCAAACTTACGCCACGATTCTATTGCTTCATTTTATGAGCTTGGGCGTGATGATGAAAATTATTATTTAGTTCTGGAGTATGTAGAGGGAATTACCTTAAAGAAACTTATCGCTGATATTATCCAAGGCCAAACTTGGAGTCTGAGCCATGCTATCCACGTCGGGTGCGAAATCCTTGAAGGCCTAGAGTATCTGCACCGATTCCAAGATCCTGATTCGGGAGAGCCCCGAGAGGTTATCCATGGCGATTTGTCGCCGGGAAATATTTTACTTAATTTCGAGGGTGGAATTAAACTGATCGACTTTGGATTAGCAAGTTTTCAAGAAAAACCAAATAGCGGTGGTTACCTCAATCCCCACTACTGCTCGCCTAGCCGTTATATTAATAATAAAATTTTACGTACGGATGATATTTTTGGCTTCGGAATTATTCTCTGGGAAATGGTCACTCATCGCCGTTATTATGAAGGTAAAGAGTCCGAGATCGAAACGTCCTTAAATTCCTTTTCCCCTAAAGATCCGCGGCAAATTAACTCTGCTATTCCAGATGCTGTGGCGGAGTTGATTATTAAATGTTTGAACGCTGAAAATGAAAACGGATACCAATCTGTTTCTGATTTGAGCCATGATCTACGAGACATTAAATTAAAATATAATTTTACCCGCGCGGACTTACGTAAATTTTTGTCAACGGCCTATGATTATAAAGCCAAAAAACTTCGCGAGATGCGGAAAGAACATTCTGAGTCTCTTACGGCTTACTTGCATAATTTAAAAAGTTTAGAGAATACGGACGAAACTTTACTCATCACTAGCTCTATACCGCCCGTGCAGAATTTCACTGCGACGATTCCTGATGAAATTCCCACCGAAATACTTGTTCATTCGGCAACTGCATCGGCGACTGCGACTGCAACGGCGGCAGCGGCAGCAGCGGTATCAGCTTCCGCTTCTGGGATTGGTTCACAGAATTCTGCAGTGCCTGGTTCGGTGAAACTTAAGACTCCGGCTACCCCTAAGGGTGGCTTTGCGGAAGATCACCAGTTTACTCCTGCAGAAGGGGCCGTTTCTCCGAAGCTTGTTCCCTTGGGTGGGGGGACATTTGGTCATCGTAATCGGTATGTTAATCCTCGCCTTCCCATTAATGCCAATTGGGTTCCGCCGGTTAATTGGGAAGAAAAAGATCGGTATCTTCGCGCTAAGACCAATTCACGGATTAGTTTATTTCCGTCTCGGTCTGAACTTTTAGAGCACTTTAAAACTTTTTGTTTGTTTATGGTTTTATGTGCCTTATCAACTATACTTTATATTCAACGCGAAATTGCCCAAGACCGTTTTTATACGGAACTGATTGCTGCTATTGATGTTATGCAATCTGCAGGTACTAAATTGAAATTTACCCTTGCTGAAAACCAACGTGCCTCTCAGGCAAAAGCGCGGGCTCCTGCCGTTTCTATAAAAACGGTGCCTCCTTTAACCGCCGTTGTCGTCCCAGTTCCGCCGGGACCTGCTTTAGTGCAAAAACCTGTTTTGGTTAGCGTTTGGTCCAAGCCCTCCGGTGCATACGTTTATGTTGACGGGGAAAAAACAAAATTTATTACTCCTGTTCGTATGCCTGTATCTGTTGGAAAGCCTGTATTGATTGAAGTTCGAAAAGAAGGTTTCCGTGGCTTAGCGACGCCGCTAGATTCGGAAAAACCATATATCACGTTCGATCTGGAAAAAGGTAAAACTACTTCTGCCGAACACGATCGTTGGACAAAAAAACGCAAGTAGACCTTAGTTAACAAAGTCTGGCCCGAGCTGGAAAAAATATTAAAATGCTTTCAATTTCAAAACGCTAAAAATCCGACTAGTGCTTGCCAGGCTTATCCAGAACGGAAATTTTCTGTTCATATTTAAAATAATCTTTCCATGGATCTTTCTTGCGTGACTGCAAGTGCTCGATCGCTTTTTCCAAGGTAAAGTGGTTTGCCGCCGGCATATCTCGTAACTCGTCCCACTCAACCGGCATTGCTACTGCACTATTTTCGCGCGCCCTTAGAGAGTACGGAACAACTGCCGTCGCACTCTCACCGTTTCTTAAATAATCAACGAAGATCTTTCCTTTTCTTTGCGTCTTTAATAACTGATCAGTATACAATTTGGGGTTTTGTGCGCGCATTTGTTGGGCAATGGCGTGGGAAAAGTCCTTTACTTGTTTCCATGTATATATGGGCGCGATTGGCACTTGAACGTGAATACCTTTTCCTCCGGATAATTTCACCCAACTTTTAAGTTTTAATTGATCCAATATTTCTTTTAAATCAAATGCGGATTGAATGATGGTTTCCCAACTGATCCCGGGACTGGGATCAAAATCCATGATGAACTGATCTGGATTTTTCAAGTGAGTTTTCCTGGTATTCCAAGTATGGAGTTCCAATGTCCCGTTTTGAATTAATGATAAAATTCCCGGCGTTGAATCAACGACCATATACTCGCGCGTGGCCGTTTTTTCTTTAATCATGACTGTCTCTACATTGTCGGGAAGCCGCATCCCCGAATGTTTTTGAAAAAAGCATTCTCCGGCCATTCCATCGGGACACCTGACAAGGGAAAGGGGCCGGTCCGAAATATGGGGCAATATCCATTTTCCAACGGCTTCGTAATAATGGGCGACATCACCTTTTGACAGTTTTTCTTTCTTATAAATGATGCGATCTGGATGGGTGATGGTAACTTCCAACGACTTATCGGGTTGGTGCTTTTTTCTTGAACCAGCCGCCGATGTTTTTGCCGAAGGATTTTTTTTGCTTTCGTTTATTTTACTGGACACTCTTTGCTGTTTTATCACGTCGTTCTCCATATCTATCTTTTTTGAAGGAACAGGTTTTTCCATAATAATCTGCGAAGCGGGTTTATCTTCACGAAGCCCTTGAAATACTGGTACACGTAAAATTTTGTCAGTTGTCCAATTTGAAAAGGCTACTTCAGCGACCAACTTTGGCTTTACCCAATGGAGTCCACGGCCCGGTGGTTTCCCAATCTGAAACGGGGATTCATCTTGAGCAATGGCCCTTAATCTTTTTTTCATTTCCTTTAAACTATCAACGTTAAAACCGGTACCGCAGCGGCCGACGTATCGAAGCCTTCCATCTTCGTAAACACCTAAAAGTAATGCGCCAAAATCTTTTCTCGCACCTTGAGGATCGGTGTACCCTCCAATGACGAATTCCTGTCTCATCGTACATTTTGATTTAACCCAAAAGTCCTGGCGGCCCGATACGTATGGGGAATCAACACGCTTTGAAATAATACCTTCAAGCTTAAAACTGCATGCTGCTTTTAAAAAGCTGTGGCCTTCCACTTCAAAGTGCTCGCTAAATCTTAAAAGATTTTGCCGGGCACTCTTTATCAGTTTTTGAAGTTTTGCTTTTCTTTCGATCAGCGGAAGCTCTCTTAAATCCTCACCATTCAAATATAAAAGATCAAACCCGTAAAAAACAATGTCGCCTGTTCTTCCAGATGACATCGAATTTTGAAGATTTTGAAAATCACTGCGACCCTCTTGGTCCAATGCCACAACTTCACCATCGATAATTACATCAGCTTTTACCTTGGCAAAAGCTTTCGCGATTGTTGGATATTTATGACTCCAATCGAGGCCCCGTCTTGTACACAACATGACTTTGCCTTTTTTAATATGTACTTGAATTCGGTACCCATCGAATTTTGTTTCGTGAATCCAATCAGGTCCTACGGGCGGAGCATCCACCAGTCTGGCTAATTGCGGATCCACAAAGGTCATTGGACCTTTTCTGGTTTTTAATTCGTTTTCAAACGACTTTTTTTTTACGCTTTTTGACTTGGTGGATTTTGAAGAAGCTTGCTTGGAATTTTTAGAAACCGGGGAAACCTTTTTTCTTGCCTTGGCCGATTTGTCCAATGACATCGACAGCGCTTTAGATTCTACAGACGAAATGAGTCCCGCCTTAACGTCTTTTGCTAACTGAGCTTTACCAGCTACCGTGGCACGCGTTTGCGAAGGCCTACCTAAACCTTCGGCAAAAGTTGCAAAGGCTCCTGGCTGCAGACCAGTATCCCCACTGCGCTTAATTAATAACCACTGCGGCTTGCTTCCGCTGTTTCGAGTGCGGACTAACATCCAACGTCCGCGCAAAGTTTTTCCTTTTAATGTAAATTCGATGCGTCCTTTTTTATATGAGGTAACCGGATCACCTTCGCAACTCCAAGTTCCGGCATCCCAGATATAAACTATTCCGCCACCGTACTCATTTTTAGGAATCATGCCTTCAAATTTTCCGTAAGGAATCGGATGATCTTCCACTTCCATTGCTAGTTTCTTTTGGCCCGATTCCATGGGAACACCTTTAGGCACGGCCCAACTTCTTAAGACGCCCTCCATTTCCAACCGAAAATCGTAATGAAGGTGGGACGCGTGGTGCTCTTGAATAACAAAGCTGAGCTCTTTGGATTTTGTTTTTTTGACAATAGGACCTGGTTCAGGAGTTTTTTTAAAATCCCGCTTTCGATTATACTCTTCAAGTGGTCTCATTAATGTAACCTTGCCCGGTTACGCTCTGGCGATTTCGATTTGGGTGGCGGGCGATGCGCAGCCTTTTTTGTGCCCTTCGATGATGCCTTTTTCGAACCGCCGGTTTTTTTGCCATTTAAACTTTGTTGCAGTAAAGCCAATAAATCTTTGGCGTCAGACGGCTTAAGTTTGATTTCCTTTTCGTCGTCTTGATCTTCAATGTGTTTACCTTCATTGTTTTTTACTTTTTGTTTAATGCGTTTTAACAAATCATCGTAATAAGTGTCGCGGTATTTATCCGGGTGCCACTTATCCGTCATATCGGCAATGAGCTTTTCGGCCATCTGTAATTCTTTGCGGGAAACCACGGGTTGTTTTTTATCACTAAGATAATCCACTTCATGGGTTTCTTTAACCGTATGGGGGAATCGCAACATTTGTAAAACAAGGTATTCATCTTTCGGCATGATGATCGCCAAATGTTGTTTCGTGCGAATAACAACTTTTCCCACGGCGACCTTTTTAGTTTTTTCTAAAGCATCCCGCAGCAGGAAATACCCTTTTTCTCCGTTTTTTTGAGGAACGATGTAATAAGGCTTATCGAAAAGTATGGGATCAATTTCTTCCAGCAGAACAAAATCTTCAATATCGATGGCTTGGGTAGCAACGGGATTTGCTTTTTTAAAATCTTCGGCTTCCATTACGACGTATTCCCCTTTTTCGTATTCGTAGGCTTTTACGATTCGCTCGTAGGGGACTTCTTTCCCGGAAGATTCATTTATCTTTTTATATTTAATCGGAGACATGTCCCGCCCATCCAGCATATGAAAGTGAAGCTCTTTGTCTTCTTGCGCTGTACGCAGGCCTACTGGAATATTAAGTAATCCAAAGCTGATTGAACCTTTCCAAATATCTGAACGCATGCATGCCTCCTATCACGGAAGGAATGCAGGATAGGTACCCGAAAATTCTGCCTATTCTATGGGATTATAGGGGTTTCAGAGGTCTGTGGCGTGGCACTTTGCCCATCCACCGTGGAATTCTGGCTAGGGCTTTGCGGAGGCGCTTCCACCGATGATCCTGCCTTTTCATCAAGTTTGACCTCGATTGCAGGTTCTAGGATTACCGCTACCGGAGGTTCAATCTTTGGTTCTTCCTTTTTTACTTCTCGTAAATCTTTAAGTCCAAGATCACTTAACATCGTAGGACTTTTAAAAGATTGCATCAGATCTTTAAAGTAATGCTTATACCAATCGTTTTCTTTTTTTAAATCCAGGCCTAATTGAATTCGGTCATATTTTCCTAAGGATACAGAAAATTTCTTCGGTTCAGTTATGTAATACCTAAGATTTCCAAAACCTTTATTCTGCGGTTTAAAATATTCGATCCACTCGGCTACTCTTAACATTCTTTGAGGATAATCATCGATTACCCACCAGTCACCGTCATCACTGCGAACTATGGTGGCCACGTGAAATGCCCAATTGATCCCGCCGGCAGTCATAGGACCCACGGCCCAGATTTTTTTAATAGAGTCTTTGTTTACACCCATTTTAAGTAAAGCGATGTGGGCATAAGTTGCCCGTCCAAAACAAAAACCGATCTCCACACCTTTTTGTTCGTATTTTCGACTTTGCCAGTAACCTACGACCGGATGAATATTGATTGAGCTAACTAAGGACTGAGCCGTTTCCCGCGAAATAGTATCGATACGGTTTTCTTTAACGTTGGTATCACTTCTTCCGGGTGTGGCATCCATTAGATCTTGAAGCTCTTTATTATTTAACTCATTTACTTGTGCCGGTGTTAACGTGCCCGTTTCTTTTTGATGATAGGGAAGCAAATCTACAGAAACTAATTTCTGCGCTTGAGTTTTCCCATAAGAAAAAACCGGGAATATAAATAGCGGAAGAAGAATGAGGCTTTTAAAAAGTGATTTCAT
>JAZKJI010000134.1:0-6143 GCA_040384405.1 Bdellovibrionota bacterium | reverse complement strand
TCGCAGCCAAATCTGGACGTTTAATTAGAGTTATCAATTCCCCCATTTGGTTTTTCCAAAGCGAAATATTTTGATGATGCCCGCTTTTCAATATCTCTGGGATTCCCACATCATCCCAAACTTCGGGCCGGGTAAAAAGCGGAGCTTCCAAACCATTTAGAGAAAAGCTGTCACTGGCCGCAGAGGAATTGTTCCCTAAAGCGCCTTCAATAAACCGCGCTGTAGAATCAATAACCACCAAGGCTGCGATTTCGCCACCAGACAATACATAATCGCCTATCGAAAATTCCTGATCGACATATTTATTGATAAAACGTTGATCAATTCCCCCGTACCGTCCCGAAATTAAGGTTACATGTTTTTTTTCGGAAAGTAATTTTGCTTCAACAGCTGACCAGGGTTTCCCGTGCGGAGTTAAATAAATTACGTGCGTATCAGGATTGGATTTTTTAATTTCTTCGATCGTAGCGGACAAAGTTTCCGCCAGCATGACCATTCCGTCACCGCCCCCGAAAGGACGATCATCGACGGTTTTATGAACACCCAAAGCATGATCACGCGGGTTTTTCGTTTCTAAATTGAAAAGTCCTTTTTTCAACGCCTGACCAATGATCCCCTCGCTAAAGTGGGAAACAATCATTTGCGGAAAAAGGGTGACGACGGAAAACGAAAGCATGGGATTTGATATCAGGCTTTTTTCCCGCCAACAAGGTCGGGATCAAATAAGCCTTCGGGTAAGTCCATTTGAACGGTTTTATTATCGAAAGAAATTTTTTGAATAAACGGATCAACAAAGGGAATCTCGAAAGTATGCTCGCCTTGTTTTACTTGTAGCAAATCCTGTTGGCCATTGGATCCAAAACCTGTGATTTCACCTAGGTCGTTACCTTCCATATCAACCACATGGAAATTCAATACCTCAATCAAAAATATAGTTTCTCCGGGCTTAGAGACAAATAAAGTTTCCGGCACGGCAAAAGACCATCCCCGGTAAAGCTCGGCCTCATTACGGTCCTTAAGACCTTTTGCCGCCATAATAACAATGTCTGTACTGATTCGAACCTTTTCGACTTCAAATGTTTTCTTTTGTCCGGTCGGAGATTGAATTTCAAACGTTTCTAAGTCGCTAACCCACGAGAAGTCCTTAGAGAAGATTAATACCTTCAACTCGCCCTTTATTCCGTGTGCCTCTTTGATTTTTCCAACGACTTTCATCATAAAAAAAGGGGCCTTTGTGGAAGCCCCTTTGCAAAACCTTTCTAATACTCTTTAGCCTATTCAATAATATCTAAGTGATATCTTTTGTTCAGCTTGGTACCCGCTGCGCGAATGATTGTTCTCATTGCGGCTGCGGTTTTACCTTGTTTCCCGATTACTTTTCCGAGGTCTTCTTTGTCGACTTTCAGAGCTAGCAAAGTAGTTTGTTGCCCCGGAATTTCGTCAACTTCGACGCGATCTGGATTATCTACAAGAGACTTTGCCATGAATTCGACGAGTTCTTTTAAGTTGTCCAAAGAAAGCCCCCTGTGGGATCTAAATTAAAAACTATTTACTATTTAGTTGCAGATAAAAGCTTAACAACGTGCTTTACACGGTCAGAAGGCTGAGCACCTTTTGCAACCCATGCATTGTATTTTTCCATATCCAAAATAACTTTTTGGTCTTGGCCACGAGGAGTTGGAATGTAAGTTCCAATAACTTCTAAAAATTTACCTGTAGCATACCGGCGAGAGTCCGCAACTGTGATGCGGTATTTTGGTTCATGTTTTTTTCCGGTTCTTGCCATTCTGATCACTACCATTGTGTTTCCCTTTTTCCTTTGTTGATATCAACTACTCAGCTTGAGATTTTCGATGCTACTTAATGCCTTAAATATCGATATTAATATTTGAAGACAAATCCGTTAAGCAGCAGCTTTTACGTAAATTAATACGAAAAAATATAAGATATTGGTTTACCCGGTTTTTTTAGGCTTTTCAATAGCTAAAATGGCATCCCAGGAGGCCGTTTCCCACCCTTACCCATCATTTTGCCCATCCCCATCTTCATCATCGATCCCATCATCTTTTGGGCCTCATCGAACTTTTTCACCAGCTTATTGATGTCCTGGACTTGGGTTCCCGAGCCTAAGGCAATCCGTTGTCTTCGCGATGCATTAAGGATCTTGGTGTTTCGCCGCTCTTGGGGAGTCATAGAGTTGATAATGGCTTCGATTTTTTTCACTTCGTCATCCGGAGGACTCATGGATTTAAGCTGTTTGGAAAGGTCGCCCATTCCCGGAAGAAATTTCATTATCGCTTCTAATCCACCCATTTTTTTAACCTGTTGAAGCTGAGTCAGGAAATCTTCCAAAGTAAAAGAGTTGGAAAGGATTTTTTTCGTGGAATCCCGGGCACTTTTTTCGTCGATTACCTCCTGGGCTTTTTCAACCAAGGAAAGTACGTCACCCATGTCCAGAATTCTTTGGGCTAATCGATCTGGATGGAACACCTCAAGGGCAGAAACTTTTTCGCCCACACCGTAGAATTTAATCGGAACGCCGGTGACTTCACGAATACTTAAAGCTGCTCCGCCGCGGGCATCCCCGTCGACTTTAGTTAAAATTAATCCTGTAAGCCCAAGCTTTTGATTAAATCCTTCAGCCACATTAACGGACTGCTGGCCTAACATACTGTCTGCTACCAGTAACACTTCGTTCGGGGATGAAATTTCTTTTACGTTTGCCAACTCTTGCATCAGAGTCTCGTCGATTTGCAAACGACCGGCAGTATCGACAATCAACACTTCCACCATTTGATCTTTGGCCCATTCCATTGCTTGCTTCACAATTTCTTCAGGCTTCATTCCTATTTTGGAAGGAAATACCGGAAGATTATTTTGTTTTGCCAGTGTCTGAAGTTGGTCGATCGCGGCTGGACGGTAAATATCGGCAGGCACAAGTCCTGGTTTTTTACCGATTTTCTGACGGATATGCAGAGCTAACTTTGCGGCAGTGGTTGTTTTACCAACCCCTTGCAGACCCACCAACATGATGACGTTTGTTTTATCGCGGACATTTAAAGGTACTGATTCTTTACCCAAGGTTTCAACAAGTTCATCGTGAACAATTTTAACAAACATTTGGCCGGGATTTACGTTTAATAAAACATCAGTACCTAAAGCTTTCGCTTTTACGCGGTCGATGAAGTTTTTAACGACTTTAAAATTTACATCGGCTTCAAGTAAACTTAAGCGGATGTCTTTGATCACTTCTTCAATGTTTGTTTCCGTGATTTTTGATTGTCCGCGAAGTTTTTTTACACTTCCTAAAATTCTGTCGGAAAGTTGGTTAAACATTTCATTCTCCTAATTACTAACGGGCGCGAGATATGGATGTATGGAAAACCACATTTGGATTTTCCCGTTGCGCCCAATTCAGATCCCACTCTTGATTCAATAATAATACTGGTTGATCGATCATATCCCGGAACATTTGATTCTGGCCTTTTAACTCGCTGATTGGTTTACCTTCGGCAGACCGTGGCCAACGAGCAACCGTAAATGGTAAGCGTTGAAGTTTCACCGGCAAATTGTATTCATCTTGCACGCGATGAACCAGAACTTCGAATTGAAGTTCACCGACGGCGCCAATCAAGAATTCCTGGGGACCCATTATTGGGTCATAGAAAAGCTGGATCGCGCCTTCTTCCGCCAAATGTTTTAAGGCTTGTTGAAGTTTGGTTCTCTTCAATGCGTCTGTGACGGTAAGCTTTGCAAACAATTCCGGAGCAAATTTTGGAATGTCTTGGAACAAGACTTTCCCTTGGGCATTGATCGAGTCACCAATGGCAAAATTCCCGGTATCACTGACTCCAACGATGTCTCCGGCATAAGCATTGTCCACGGTTTCTTTTTCCGCAGCCACAAATTGACTGGAATAAGATAATCTCAATTCGCGTCCTAAACGCATATGTTGGACTTTCATACCCCGTTCAAATTTTCCGGAACAAATGCGAACAAATGCAATCCGGTCACGGTGTCTTTTATCCATGTTAGCTTGGATTTTGAATACAAAACCGGAAAAGTTTTCGTCCAACGGATCAACGGAATTCCCGGCTTTGGTTTCACGCGCTTGCGGAGGAGGAGCGTATTTCGCAAAAAATTTTAAAAATAAATCAACCCCGAAATTTTGCTTGGCAGAACCAAAAGTTACCGGACTGATCTCGCCCCGCAAAAATGCTTCGTGATCAAAAGGTGGCAAAGCACTTTCAATAAGTTCTAACTCATCAAAGACCTGTTGAGCTGACTCATGATGAAGATATTTATTTAATACTTCTAATGAAATTTCCGGAAAAGGAACAATTTCGTAACTGTCATCATCGCGCCTTTGATTGTAAATCATAAGCTCTTTAGTCACGCGATTATAAATGCCACGGAAACGATCGCCGATTCCTAAAGGCCAAGTCACCGGATAACAATTCATTCCCAAGGTTTTTTCGACTTCATCAATCAATGCTAATGGGTCTTTACCTTCGCGATCGAGCTTATTAACGAAAGTAAAAATTGGAACATGTCTTAAGCGGCAAACTTCGTATAATTTTCGCGTTCGTTCTTCGACCCCTTTGGCGACGTCGATTAGCATGCAGGCCGAATCAACTGCCATCAGAACTCGGTAAGTATCTTCAGAAAAATCTTTGTGGCCGGGAGTATCTAAAAGATTTACTCGCAGATCCGCATAATCAAAAGTCATCACGGAAGATGTAATCGAGATTCCCTTTTGGCGCTCTAGTTCCATCCAATCAGAAGTTACTGCTTTTGTTCCGGACTTTCCCTTCACTTCACCCGTTTCATGGATTACGCCGCCATGATACAGAAGCTTTTCTGTTAACGTGGTTTTACCCGCATCGGGGTGGGAAATAATGGCGAAGGTCCGTCGGCGGAGAACTTCTTTTTGATCAGGAACCGGTAGTAAACTCATAAGGGACCCATAATGATTTATAGAGGGGAATTAAAGCAAGTTTTTTTGGGGCCCCATTGACGGGAAACCCGCATTACTTTAGAAATAAGGGCGAAGTGACATTTTAACTGACATTTTTATCAAGGCCTTAGCGATTAAGCCTTCGGAAAATAGATCAAGTCAGCAGGTTTGGAGCCTGCAGAGGACGGAAATATGCCAAAACGCCATTTTATCACAGCTTTTTACCAATTCACCCCGCTCAACAATATTGAACAGATTAAAGCATTGTGGACCGAAAAAGCCGAAGAGTTAGGAATCAAAGGCTTGGTGATTTTGGGTAAGGAAGGGTTTAATTCCACAAGCAGCGCCGAAAACCAGGAGGCGCTAGAAATCTACAAACAATTTTTATTGAGACTATTTAAATTAGAGAAAATAAATTTCAAAGATTCGGCTTCAGAAAAAGCGCCGTTTAGAAGATTCGTCGTAAAGGTGCGGGAAGAAATCGTAACTCTAGGAACACCAGAACTAGTACCGAATGGCGAAAGTCATCGTCATCTAACACCCGAGCAATGGAACGAAGTTTTAGAAAAAGAAAACGATTATGTACTGATTGATACCAGAAATTGGTACGAATACAAAATTGGAACTTTCAAAGGTGCAATCAATCCCAACACCGAAAAATTTGGCGATTTCCCCGCCTTTCTAGAAAAAGAAAAAATTCCCAAAGACAAAAAAATGCTCATTTTCTGCACCGGCGGAATAAGATGCGAGCGCGGAATTTTAGAACTTGAAAGACAAGGATACAACAACGTCTACCAACTGGAAGGCGGAATTCTTAAATACTTAGAAGAAAAACCAGACCAAAATTTCGAAGGTGAATGTTTTGTGTTTGATCATCGGGTCGCCGTTGACCAAAAACTTCAACCGACGAAGCAGTTTGGACTTTGTCCTCACTGTGGGCAGCCTTCTGCTGTCACGGTCTGCTGCAAACGATGTGATCATGAAACTTTAGTCTGCGAAGATTGTATGAAATTAGAATTCAAGCAAGACACTTGCTCTAAACACTGTGCTTACCAATGGAGAATTAATCCCGGACGAAAGGGACCACATCAAGCCGGGCCTGAATATTGATCGAGCTTCGCTCGTCCTTTTTGTTTTGGACAACTGCAACGGGACTGAAAACTGTGTCTGCGACGGCGACTGCAAC
>JAZKJI010000133.1:0-3574 GCA_040384405.1 Bdellovibrionota bacterium | reverse complement strand
TTCCGGAGGCGGAGGAGCTTTTTCACCACCCGCTTCTTTACGATCGCCACGATCTTCTCGTTTTGCGTCTTTCTTATCAGTCTTGCCGTCTTTTTTACCATCAGCATTCGGGTTCTTATCCCCATCCTGCCTTACATCCCCAGACTTACCTTGATCAGCAGAATCTTTTTTCTCATCAGACTTCTTATCTGATTTATCCGCAGATGTTTTTGCCGCTGCTTCTTCTGTCTTTGTCGGAGCAGATGAAGATGCGGTCTCTTTATCCATTTGTTTTAGCTCTTCTTTAGGTACTGGCTTTGGTGCTTCAGGTACACCGCCGGAATCAACACTTGAAGTTGTTCCTTTTGTTACCATGACCGGCGTACCCACTGTCCCATTTGCACCGATCGGCGCAAGGGCAACCGCACCTTTAAATGTTACGATCGACGTTGCCATTGTGGTTGGATTAAAGGATGTCACGAACTGAGTACCACGAACTCCGGCAACCGCGGTTGGAGTTTTGATGGTGAATTTATTTTTATCGCCATCGTATTTTTGCTCGACGTTGTTTCTGACTTTACCCTCTACCAGGTTTAGTTCCACCGTCTTATTCGTGCCGTCGTTTTTATAGACTGAAATTGTTAATTTCGTATTCGGAGAAATGTTTAGTACGTTTCTATCTGTCATCACAATCTTGGCTTTGGATTCATTGCCACTGATGACAGTTTCGCCTTCTTTAATCTTCGTCCCTACTTTTGCTGGAGTGAGTGCTGCACCACTTTGGATTTTTACATCGCCTTTAACGACCATGAAAATTCCGTGTTGAGCTTCGGCCCACGAAAGGTTTGAAGTCATTAAGACCGCAAGTGCGAAAAAAAGATTAGAAAGCTTCATGCTTAACCATCCTTAACATTAATGTGCACCGAGCCCATGCCCGCCGCTCATTATTTGAAAATATGAACTATCCTTATTAAATTATGAGGGATGGCTGTCTGGATAGCACTGACTTTAACGTCGGGACGTTTGACTGTGGTTTTAAGTAAATAATTCCCAAATTTTAACAATTGATGTCTCAAAGTGAGAACCCCGACCAGACCAAGGTGAAGGCTTCTCACCCTCTGACTTGCCACTGTTTCCTTCACTGACAAAACCCGGAATACTGCTAGTAGATCAATCAGAATTACAAAGGATCCGCACGATGCTTTTTTCATTGGGGAAAATCCCATTTAATTTATTCGCCCTAACTTTTTTTATTTTAACTTCCTGCCAAACCCTTTCGACTTCTAATCGTAACCCCGCAGATGAAAGTAGTTCGAAAGCATTTAGTGAATATGCTCAACCCCGCTTTATGAAATGGGCCCAGGCTAAAAAAGAGATCATCAAAAATATCGACGATGCAAATGCCCCGATTCATATTCAAATGACTGAACCGGGTTATTTGGAAATTCCGAGTAAACAAGTTTTAAAAATGACGGCTCCAGAAGCAGCACGCAATTCACAAACCGCCCGGATGTATTTTAATAATTTCGGCCGAGATACTTCGCAAAGTTTAATTTGGACCGGAATTGAGTCCGGCAATCCCCTGACCCGCTTTGAAGATTACCGGTGGGATTCTTTAAAAGAACAGGGACTTTATGATTCGGCTACCAGAAAAAAACTGGTGGCAACCTTGAAGGCCATGGGAATAAGAAATATCCGTTTAGGAATGTCGAATCACAATATCGACATCGACGATAAAAAAACCTGGCAAGCAACCACTGATATGATTAATGACTTTGCCGACGGCGGATTGAAAATTAGTCTTGATTTACACCACTTCGGAATCGAAGACCGCCCTAACCAATTTCGGATCAAGGGCAAAGACGGAAAAACAATTCCAGAAATAAGTTATTATCTTCACAAAGATTGGCCTGATTATTTTTCAACGTTCGCCCTTCGCGTGGTTCAAAAGTATCACACCAAGTTAGCCGCTATCACAATCATGAATGAACCAGAAACCGTTGTGGGCTTTAATGGTGAAATGTGGCACGGCGGTTTTCCGGGCTGGTCCCACCGCGATGCAAATCGCTGGTATATCGAAAGATCAATTCAAGTTGCGCGCGCCAGTGTTAAGGCGCGGTTGAAGATTGAAAAATTTCTTTCCGAATTTACCGAAGAGCGCCGTCCAAAGCTCTTCTTTATGCATACCGAAGCCAGCGTTTTTAAAGTTTATTGGGAGGATTTTAATCTGTACCGCCGGTTTGTGATCAGTGATTTGATATTAGGAACTGATTGGCTATTAAGTGCCGACATCAAACGCCTGGAAACAATGCCCATGTCAGAGATCGACGGTTGGTGGCACCGTCTGACGCCAAAGACCCGCACCAACTATCATTGGTTGCTGGAAAATTATTTGATTTATAATCAAGCGCCAGAAAAACGGGAAAAACTGCGAGCCAATTTAGTAAAAACTTTGGGCGACTTACAAAACCTGCACAAAAAATTATACAATGACTTCAACATCACAATGAAAACCAATACTGCTTTTGCCGTCGACTATTATGCGCACAACGAAGACAAAGGACTGGACGGAGTTAAATTAAGTCCCGAGCCGCAAAACTACGTAAAAGAAATGAAATCAGGAAACCGCGGTGGTTTATATAATCTGATCGTTGATTATTATAACCGCTATAAAATGCCCATAATGATCGGTGAATCAGGTACACCTTATTACTACTATGGAAAAAGATGGAATGAACAAATGCTTCTAGAGTGCGCAAAGGCCGCAGAAAGTGGCGTACCGTTCCTGGGTTACACGATTTATCCAGCGGTTGATACTTGGGGATGGGAAAGTGCGCTCTCAGTTCCAAAGGAACACGCGCTCTTTAATCCAAGCGGAGTTTTAAATTTGGATATGAGTGCAAAGCCTTTTGTGAAACCTTTGATGGAGTCCCTACAAACACAAATGCCGGCTCAGTAACCAGCATTTGCAGATCGAATAGAAATTTATTCCTACCGCTTGATCATCACGACAAATTCTTCATGGGCTGATTTCCCGTGGAATCTGATGCAAGACTGACCCACAGATAAAGTCATATCGATCCAAGCCGCTGGCGCTGCCGGCGATGTACAATAAGGTAATTTTCCGCCCCCAAAAAGATGACACTGAAATGCGATTATTGCCGCTTGCCCGTAGTTAGCTGTAAATAAAAGCTTATTGTCAGCCATTTTCACGTCAAGCCTATCTCCGAACCAAAAAACTTTTTCGCTATCACTAGATGTTTGCATTTCTTTGGGATGGGTAACATCACCTTTACGAAGATAAATATCCGTTTCCAGGAATTCGGAGCCATCCTTAATTGTTTGCTTTGAATCATTGATACAAGAATCGCCATCGTAAGGATCAATAACCCCTGAATTATTAATTCCAAGCAAATTCAAAGTATTTTCCCATTCAGTGGTGCTCCATTTTTCAAGGACAGAAGAGTGAAGCAGATAATTCAGTCTGCGATTACTATCTGGATTTGAAGTAAATTTCCAAAGCCACTCATGAACAATAAGGAATGACATCTGCAAAGGCCCTTGATTTTCAAGTTTCTTTAATAATTCCGGAACG
>JAZKJI010000132.1:26800-41827 GCA_040384405.1 Bdellovibrionota bacterium | reverse complement strand
CATCCCGGTGTTTTTGAAATCGGCGTTCAAGATTTCGAAATACTGGGTGGTTCAGAAAATTATCCAATTTCCCACAAAGAACACGGTGTGGATTTCTTGATGGAAAACCGTCACTTGTGGATTAGATCCCGCAAACAACATGCAGTGATGAGAATTCGGCACGAATTAATCTCTGCAATTCGGGATTTTTTTGATGGCCGCGGATTTACCTTAACTGATGCTCCAATTTTTACTCCTTCTGCTTGTGAAGGAACGACAAATTTATTTGAAACAAAATATTTTGACGAAAAAATGTACTTGTCCCAATCAGGTCAGCTTTACATGGAAGCCACTGCCCGTGCGTTTGGTAAAGTGTATTGCTTTGGCCCAACCTTCAGGGCAGAAAAATCAAAAACCCGCCGGCACTTAATTGAATTTTGGATGGTGGAACCTGAAGTAGCTTTTAATGACCTATACGACAACATGGAATTAGCAGAACAATTCATTGAGTATATCGTTCAAAGAACTATTAAAAACCGCGCTGACGATTTTAAAATTATTGAACGGGATATGTCTAAATTAGAAAATATCAAGGGACCTTTCCCTCGGCTTCACTATAAAGAGGCAGTGGATATTATTTTAAAAGAAAATCCTAACTTTATTGTTGGCGATGACTTCGGCGCACCTGATGAAACAATTGTTTCTACGAAATTCGATAAACCTGTTTTCGTTCATCACTTTCCACAAGCAATCAAAGCTTTCTATATGAAAGAAGATCCGAAAGATCCTGGATATGCGATGGGTTGTGATTTACTTGCTACCGAAGGTTACGGCGAAATTATTGGTGGTGGTCAACGTGAAGAGAGCATCGAAAAACTTTTAACTAAAATTGATGAACACAAATTAGATCGTAAAGATTTTGAATGGTATTTGGATTTGCGCCGCTATGGTTCAGTTCCAAGTGCAGGTTTCGGGCTTGGTATTGAGCGCGCGGTTTCATGGGTTTGCGGACTTCAACATGTTCGTGAAACTATTGCATTCCCTCGCTTGTACGGAAGAAGCCATCCTTAAATTTTTTAGTATCGGAGAATTCATTGGAAACGACGCGAACAAAAGAACTCTATGAAGCACTAGAGAAAAAAAATGCCCAGGCCATGCAGGGCGGTGGTGCTGATAAACTAGAAAAACATAAAAAAGGTGGCAGACTTACCGCTCGCGAAAGACTGGATGTTCTTTTAGATCCGGGAAGTTTTGTCGAAATGGATCGTTTCGTTACGCACCGGTGTACTCATTTTGAAATGGATAAAAATAAGGTTCCAGGTGACGGAGTTATCACCGGTTATGGCCGGGTCAACGGAAAATTAGTTTACGTTTCTTCCCAAGATTTTACTGTCATTGGTGGATCTATGTCTCGCACCCAAGCAAATAAAATTTGTAAGGTGATGGACTTAGCTTTAAAAAATGGTGCGCCTTTTATTAGTTTAAATGATTCCGGTGGTGCACGTATCCAAGAGGGAATTGAATCACTTGGTGGTTATGCGGATATCTTTACCAGAAATACTTTATGCTCTGGAGTAATCCCCCAAATCACCGCGATCATGGGGCCTTGCGCGGGTGGTGCGGTTTATAGTCCAAGTATTACCGATTTTGTTTTTATGGTTAAGAACACCAGTTACATGTTTGTGACGGGTCCTGATGTTATTAAAGCAGTTACCCATGAAGATGTAACAAAAGAAGAACTTGGTGGAGCAAGCACGCATTCTCAAAAATCCGGTGTTGCGCACTTTGCGGCCGATGATGATAAACACTGTTTATTATTAATCCGTGAACTTTTAAGTTTTTTACCAGCTAATAACTTAGATGATGCTCCGGTTTTGCCAACCGCCGATCGCCCTGATCGTATTGTTGAAAACTTAAATAAAATTATTCCTGATAATCCTAAAAAACCTTACGACATGCTTCAAATCATTACCGAAGTCGTTGATGAAGGTTATTTCTTAGAGATTCATAAAGAATTTGCTGCGAATATTATTGTCGGTTTCGCGCGCATGAATGGCCGCCCTGTCGGAGTAGTTGCTAATCAACCAAATATTTTAGCTGGTTGTTTAAATACTGAAGCGTCTCGAAAAGCTGCCCGCTTCATTCGGTTTTGCGATGCTTTTAATATTCCAGTAGTCACTTTTGTAGACGTTCCAGGATTTCTTCCGGGAAAAGACCAAGAGTGGAATGCAATTATCACTCACGGTGCAAAGTTACTCTACGCCTATGCCGAAGCAACAGTTCCTAAGATAACAATCATTACCAGAAAAGCATACGGTGGCGCTTATATCGTCATGGGATCCAAGCTTTTGCGTTCTGATGTGAACCTTGCCTACCCGTCTGCGGAAATCGCGGTAATGGGAGCAGATGGCGCAGTAAATATTATTTTCCGGGAAGAAATTAAAAAAGCAGCTGATCCTGCTAAAGAACGCGAACGATTAATAAAAGATTACGAGACCAAATTTAGTAATCCATATGTTTCAGCAGAGTTGGGTTATACCGATGAAGTTATTGAACCTGCTATGACCCGAAAAAGAATCATCGATAGTTTAGAAATGCTTAAACATAAAAGAGACCTTATTCCGCCGAAAAAACACGGCAACATCCCTCTATAAGGAAAAGTGTCATGAATATCGCTTTTAAAAAAATCTTAATTGCAAACCGTGGCGAGATCGCAATTCGAATTACGCGCGCTTGCCGTGAATTAGGAATTTCAAGTGTTGCTGTATTTAGTGATGCCGATCGCGACAGTCTTCACGTCTTCCTTGCTGATCAGGCTTATAATATTGGACCTGCACCCAGCAAAGAATCCTATTTAAATTGGCGCAAAATCATTGAAGTTGCAAAAGAGTCCGGTGCGGATGCAATTCACCCTGGATACGGATTTTTATCTGAAAACGTAAATTTTTGCCGCGCGTGTAAAGAGGCAGGGATCGTTTTCATCGGTCCAACACCGGAAAATATCGAAGCAATGGGTGACAAGTTATCGGCAAAATCCATTATGCAAAAAGCAAAAGTCCCAACGGTACCCGGCAGTGATGGCGGCGTTGATAATGTCGAAGACGCAATTGCGGTGGCTAAACGCGTGGGTTTACCCATAATCATTAAAGCTTCAGCTGGTGGCGGTGGAAAAGGAATGCGAGTCGTTCGGGAAATGGAAGAGCTTGAGAGCGCTTTCAGAGCTTGCCGATCTGAAGGACAAAATTATTTTGCTGACCCAACTGTTTACATCGAAAAATTTATTAACGATCCAAAGCATATCGAAATTCAAATTTTTGGTGATACCCATGGAAACGTTGTGCACCTTTATGAGCGGGAGTGCTCTGTACAAAGACGACATCAGAAAATTATCGAAGAAGCACCGAGCCCTTCTGTTCCATTTAAGGTTCGTGAAGAAATGGGAAAAGCAGCAGTCAGAGCGGCTTCCGAAATCGGTTACGTGGGTGCCGGAACTTTAGAATTTATTTTTGATAATAAAACTAAAGAATATTTCTTTATGGAAATGAATACGCGGCTTCAAGTTGAACACCCTATTACTGAACTTACTATCGGCGTTGATTTGGTAAGAGAGCAAATCTCGGTTGCCAGTGGTAACAAATTATCATTTGAACAAAAAAACATTAAGCAAACCGGTCACGCAATTGAAGCGCGTATCTGTGCGGAAGATCCTATTACGTATAAACCAAGTCCGGGTAAGATCAGAGCCTGCCGACATCCGCAGGGACCATTTTTACGTGTCGATTCCTACGCCTACCCTGGTTATGAAGTGCCAATTTATTACGACCCCATGATTGCCAAGGTTATTACCTGGGGTGAAACGCGTGAAGAAGCGATCGCCCGTATGCAAAGGGCTTTAACCGAATTTATTCTTACGGGAATTAAAACTAATATCGTCTTGCATAAAACAATTTTGGATCACCCAACGTTCCGAGACGGATCTTATACAACTCAGTTTATTGAAAAGAACTTTGAAGTTTTGGAACCAGAATTATTTAAGGAAGTGGAAGATCCGGTATTCTTAATTGCGGCAGCAATTTCTGCCTACAATGACAGAAAAGCCAAAGATGTTCGCCAGCTTAATATTATTTCAAACTGGAAGCGCATTGGACGTAAACTCGTCCTGCGTACTTGAGGTAAAGTATGTATTTTGAAGCACTCCTCAATGGCAAAAAATTTAAAGTCGATGTGGTTGAACTTCGTCAAACCTGGAAAATTTCTTTGCAGGAAGAGCAAAAAGACTGGGTCCATTACGACATCAGTAAAAATGACTATAAAGAGGCCGAGTCTTACATCAGCTTTTTATTTGGAAGCCAATCCTACCTGATCGATGTCATCGGACAAGATACGGATTATACGGTATTCATTCGAAATTCTTTCCGCACGATTAAAATCTTTAACGATGAAATGTTACTGCACGCATCTTTGAAAAAAGGCGGTGCCGGTATCACGAGTGGGGATTTGAAAGCCGGAATGCCAGGAAAAATTATCGAAATCATGGCTAAACCTGGTCAGATTACCAAGGCCAATAAGCCTTTGTTAATTATGGAAGCTATGAAAATGGAAAACGAGATGCGAGCACCTCGCGACGTATTGATTAAAGAGATATGCGTAAAACAAGGTGATAGCGTCGAAGCAGGGGCTGTTCTAATTAAATTTGAACCAGCAGAGTAATACTTAAACTGCCGCGTTCTTTTTTTCGACAAAGCCTACGAAGATGACGGCAATTTCGTAAAGTATGACCATTGGGATAAGCATCATGATCATGCTCATTAAATCGGGTGGTGTAATCACTGCTGCAACAACTGCCATTGCAAAAATTGAGTGCTTTCTTTTTTCACGTAACATTCTTTGGTTCACTATTCCCAACATTCCTAAAATAACCAAAATTAAAGGAAGTTCAAAAGCGACCCCGAACACTAAACACATTTGGGTAAAAAACGCTAAATAGTGATCAATTGAAATCATGGGTTTGTCGGTGTCCCCGCCAAATGTTAATAAAAATTCAAAGGCGCTTGGAAGTACAACGAAGTAAGCAAATGCTACGCCTATTAAAAATAAAGTTGAGCCGGCGACTAGAAAACTGACTGTATATTTTTTTTCATTTTTATAAAGACCTGGGGCTACGAATTTCCAGATCTGAAAAATCCACCAAGGACATGAAAGAATAATTCCGCACACAAATGCTAATTTGATGTGGGCCATGAATTTATCTAACGGCCCGGTATAGATTAAACCTCCCGATGGAAGGTATTTCACGATAGGAAGCCTTACGTATTCAAAAATTATGTCGCTGAAACCATAACAAATTCCAGAAAAAATTAATAACGCCCAAAATGATTGAACCAACCGAACTCTCAGTTCTCTTAAATGTTCAATTAAAGTGAGGTGCGCTTCATCCACGCTGGCGTGTTCGTTATGATTCATCGGTAGTATTACCTGAAGGTGGAGGAGTAGGTACACGGCCGCTTGAATCTCGGGTTTCAGGAACGGGATATTGTGCCGGTGTACTATGATGAGCACCAGCAACTGCTCCTTCTGTTGACGGAGCATCCTCTTCTTTTTTATCAGCAGGTTGATCTAGAGGAAGAATAGTTGGAACTACCATTTGGTTTTTCAAATCATGGGTGAAATCGTTAGTTGTTCTTTTTAGATCATTTAGAAATCTAGCCAAATCCCTGGCTAATGCAGGAAGTTGATCTGGTCCGATCAGCACAAGCGCTAATACAGCGAGAACTAAAATTTCGGTAACGCCCAAACCAAACATAGTTCAGAAGATAACATTTACTAAGAGGGCTTTGCAAGTTTGGCCTGGTCCCGAGGAACTGTAACAATTCCCATTTCTGCAAGTTTATCACGAGCAACTTCGGATCCTGTTTTCAGATATCGATCATAAAGGTTTAGTAAACTCTGATTAGAGTGCACTAATGAGTTTTGACTGATGTGAGTAAGAATATCCACAAATTGTAAGAACCGACTAGAGAAAGTTCGATACACCATCGCATCGGTGTCGACCTTACTAGAACTAGCCAAAATACCGTACGCTGTTCCACCCATTTCCATATAGTAATCAATATCTACAATTTTTCTATTTAATGAATCAGCAAAAAATCCGCTGATGTACAAAGAGCGATCTGCCATTCGGCGAAGTAAAGATTGTCGATGTGGGTCTTCTTCTAGTTGCGCCGTTAAATACATTTCGGCCAGAGTTTGGGGCTTTTTTTTCCCAGACTCGCTGATCAGATCTTTTTCAAAAAGATTATTGGCATCAAGATAATGAATCATCATATTTACTAAATATGACTCTACCGTCGGCGGCATTTGGATTTTTAAATCCTCACCCGCTTTTTGGATAGCTTCTTCAAAAAATCCGTCCGATGAGAGGTAAATTTTCATATGTACCTAATCAATATTATAAATCAATTTGGTATACTTATGCCGGATCTTTAATCAAATATGTCTTAAGTCGAGCCACCGGGTCCGACAATACTTACTACCGGAGGCCGCGAAAAAATAAGTTGCGCTGACTGCTGTATATCATTCTGAGACAAAGGTCGATAAAGCTGATCAACATGAAAAGCCTCGTCTAAATCAGTGCCGTAAATATGATCCAGCAACAACGTCTGCGCAATGCTGCTCTTTCTCTGTAAATCAATATTATGTCTTCCGACGATATAGTTTTTTCCCCGTTCGATTTCGTCATGAGGAACTTTTTCATCTTTCAAACGATCCAGTTCCTTCTGGATAAGCTCTAGGGATTTTTCCGTTTTATCAGGTGCGCACCCAATATAAACTCCAAAATATCCTCCGTCTAAACCTTCCATTCTTACGGGAGAAACCGAGTAGGCCAGAGAATTTTTCTCTCTCAATTCATTAAATAACCGTCCGCCCATTCCTGCAAGAATCGATTGAATTAGATGAAGGCTCCATTTTCGAGAGTCCTTTAATCCAAATGTTGGAAAGCCATAAAGAATATGAGTTTGTTCTTTTTGTAGCGCATTTTTTATTAAATTCTTTTCCATCAAAACGGGTTGATCCATTACTTTAATATCGCCGAAACCTTGTCGGAATTGGCCAAATTCTGTTTGCAATAGTTTAAGAACCTTTTCCTTATCAAAACTACCCACAACTGAAATAGTCATCGGAGTTTGCGATAAAAGTTTTTCATAATGGGCTCTGATAGTAGCGGAATTTAGTTGGGCAAGTGATGTTTCATTTCCCAATGAGTCGCGACCGTAAGGATGACCTGGAAAAATTGTTTCTAAAAACTTCATCACGGCAATCTGGGAAGGGTTATCGGCCTTCAATTTAATTTGCCGTAGAATGATTGATTTTTCCCTTTCCAAGACTGAATCCGAAAATAGTGGTTCGCGAACAATTTGGCCTAGAATTGGAATTAAATTTTCCAGGTAAGGCTCTAGACAATCAAGTTGAAGTCCAAAAGTGTTTCTACCTCCAAATGCAGATAGGCCAGCAGCTGAGTCTTCAATTAACTTATTCATTTCTTGTTCGTTATATCTTTTTGTTTCCAGGGCCCAACTTCGAGAAAGTAATTCCGTTATCCCTAATTGTTCCTGGCTTTCATATCTTAACCCACCACGAAGTCCCATTCTGACAGAGACCGTAGGAGTTTCTGGTTGATGGCGGAGTATGATATTTAAACCCGGAGATAAATCCACTACTTCTGTAATAACATGGGTCTTACGATCACCCTTTGGCATCTTAAGCGTTTTAACTTTATAGGAGCTATTAACTTTGTCCTTTTTTAGTGCCGCATTTGGTTTCTTAGAAAAAGATGCAGCCAACGTTTTTTTAACTTCTTTGGCATAAGCCGGTGTAACAGCTTTACTGTGCAGAATAAAACTTAATTTTCCCGGATCTAAATATTTGGAAGCGACTCTTTGAATATCGGCGGGCTTCAGGGCTTTCACTTGTTTTAAATATTCCGCGAAGTGATCTGGATCTCCAAAAGAAAACATCATGGAACCGTACATGCGTGCCATTCCATCAACTGTTTCTATAGAGTATATTTGTTCGGTAGATAAATTTAAATAAGCACGCGCGAACTCGTCTTGCGTTAGTGACCTTTGGACCAATGTACCCAGTGCTCGTGAAATTTCAGCAATCACTTGATTTACCAGTTCCGGTTTTGTTCTAAACGAAATTCCAAAAAGTCCACCGTCTTCGAGGGAATAAACGAAACTTCCAATTCCATCAACAATTCCCTTTTTCAGTCGAAGTTCATCAACTAGTAACGAAGTATCACCCTGACCTAATGCCATACTTAAAAGTTCAAGGGCTGGAACGTCTTTGTGTTTTTGATGTGGAATACGCCAAGTTAAATAGGCTTGGGTTTTTTCAAAATCGACCTTTTTAATAACGATTCGAGGCGATTTAATTTCAGCTTCTTTGGGTCGAGCAGATCTTTTGAAGGCGCTGGGTTTTAAATCTCCAAAATATTTTAGTACTTTTCTCTTACAATCTGCGGTTTCAAAATCACCCGTTACAACCAATAACATGTTTTTTGGCTGATAGTGTTTTTCAAAATACCCGCGGATTTTCGCGATCGAGAATTTTTTGATATTAGAAGTAAAACCTATCACTGGTTTTCCGTAAGGATGTTTTTTGTACATTGTCGAAAATAGATCATGTCCTAATTGTCGCTCTGGACTATCAAGGTCCCGTCTAATTTCTTCAATTACCACTTCCCGTTCACGATCTGTTTCTGCTTTTTCGAAAAGTGGTCTTCCCATCATTTCACTTAAAATATCCATTCCAAGCTCTAAGCTGTCGCGGGATAACGTGATATAAAATACCGTTTGATCAAACGAAGTGTAGGCGTTCATTTCTCCGCCGGCATTTTCCACTAAGTTTGCGATTTCCCCTACTTTGTATTTGGAAGTGCCTTTAAAAACCAAATGTTCGATAAAGTGGCTAATTCCCTCTTCACCTTTTTTTTCGTCGGCACTTCCGGTTTTAACCCATACTTGGACGGAAACGACCGGCGCTTTATCGTTTTGTCGTAGAAGAACTGTTAGGCCATTTTTGAGTTGATATTTCATGATTAAACCTCTATCCCAAGCTCAGATGTCATTTGGTGTTTATTTCCATATTCCCTATTGTCTTCAGCGCTGCACGTACTGCGATTTTGCTACGTACGTCTTCAGTGAAATTCTAGCTCCTGCAGACTATGTTAAGCTAGTGCTAAAGGAGATGGATCAACGCCAACATTTATTTCCGGCGCGCGCTATGGACACTTTGTATTTCGGTGGCGGCACTCCTTCATTGCTAGAACCAGCACTGTTGGAGAAATTAATTCTCCATTTAGAGACGCTGGGCTTTAGTCGAGCTCCGGGAATGGAAATGACGATCGAAATTAATCCAGCCACTTTGACTCCAGAAAAAATAGAACAATATATTTCGTTGGGCTTTAATCGGTTTAGCGTGGGAGCCCAATCTTTTAACAATAATTTACTTAAGAGTGTAAACAGGCAGCATTCTGCCAATGACACCAGAGAAACTCTTAACCTCTTACAGAAGCACAATTTAAATTATAATTTCGATATTCTCTTCGCACTTCCAGGACAAACCTTAGAAGACCTAGCCTTAGATTTAAAAGTTGTGGGTGAATATTTACCTCCCCACATCAGTCCCTATTGCTTAACGGTGCCCGAGGGCCATCCGCTTTCAAAAGGCCGGCCTTTAGAAGACCAGCAGGTTGAAATGTTTCACATGATTGAGCGTTCATTGGGTGACTTAGGATATAACCGTTATGAAATTTCTAACTTTTCATTACCAGGAAAAGAGTCCCGACATAACTCTCTTTACTGGGAAGACCAAGAGTACTGGGGTATTGGATTAAGTGCCCATTCATATTCAAAATCTTCAAAATGGGGACATCGGTTTTGGAACGCTTCAAATATTAAAGAATATGAGCGCCAGATTTCCACGACTTCCCCTTTCCCAGCAGCACAAGAAGAATTTCTGGAAATGCACCAAGCACTAACGGACTTTTGCCATACTTCTTTACGAATGCGTAAGGGCCTTTCTGAAGAAAAGCTTCGAGCTAAATTCCCGGACAGCGCTTCCCTACCAGTTATTAGTCGCTTAAATTCCCTTTTTACCAAGGGCTGGGTCCGCAATGACGATCAGCATTGGACTTTAACTCCCCAGGGCGTTTTGCTTTCAAACCTAGTTTTTCAAGAACTCACGTTTCTAGCGAACGAACTGTCTGCGGATTGACATTTTTCCCGGAGTCCTCAATGTTAATTTGTGACTTAATCAAGGGGTAATTCGTGTCAGATGATACACAAAATTCGCAAGGTGAAAACGGAGCTTCAGATAATGGCGATGCCGCCGTCAATCAAGAGGCTGAAAAATGGAAAAATGAGTTTTTATACCTTCGCGCTGAATTTGAAAATTATAAAAGAAATGCGATCAAAGAAAGATCTGAATTGGCAAAGTACGGATCAGAGCGCGTGATCCGCGACCTTTTACCAATTATCGATAATTTCGAACGTGCTTTAAGCATGAATGTAAATCCGCAAAACCTTTCTGACTATGTCAGAGGTATTGAAATGACTTCGCAAGAATTGAAGGGATTACTGCAAAAAAGTGGTGTTCAAGAAATTCCATCCGAAGGACATATGTTTAATCCCCAAGTTCACGAAGCTATTTCAAGCGAAGAGCGTGATAATGTTCCCGATGGCCAGGTACTCAAAGTATTTCAAAAAGGGTATCGGATGCACGACAAGGTGATTCGACCAGGACAAGTACTCGTTAGTACCAAACCGTCTTCGAATTAATTTAAGGGGATACCTTGGCGAAGAAAGATTTTTACACCATTTTAGAGGTTTCTCGAACATCAACTCCGGAGGAAATAAAAAAAGCCTATCGGAAGTTGGCTATGAAACTTCATCCGGATAAAAATCCGAACAATAAAAAAGCCGAAGAAAAATTTAAAGAAGTTACCGAAGCTTACGAAACCCTAAGTGATCCTCAAAAGCGCCAGATGTATGATCAGTTTGGTCACGGCGGGCCTCAGCAACAACAACAATACTCTGGTGGAAACCCTTTTGCCGGTGGTGCTGGTCCAGGTGGTTTTGGCGGCTTTAGTTCTCAAAATCCAGATATGCAGGATATTTTTGGTGACGTCTTCGGAGACATCTTTAATGCCCGTCAAAATTCACGTCCCAGAAGAAATGCCCGAGGATCTGATTTAAGATATTCTCTTTCGATTACTTTCGAAGAAGCCGCTACCGGTTCTGAAAAAGTTATCAGTTTCATGAGACAACGCGGTGGACGGGAAGAACCTGCGAAACTTTCCGTAAATGTACCTGCCGGAGTAAAAGACGGACAGCGTTTGAAGTTGGCGAATGAAGGAGATATGCCTGGAAATACTGGAACTCCGGGTGATTTGTACGTGATTGTACATTTGGCTGATCATTTAATATTTAAACGCGAAGAAAACGATGTAATGATGGATCTGCCCGTGAATTTTGCGGATGCGATTTTAGGGACATCTTTGGAAATCCCGACCTTAACTGGAAAAGCTATTTTGAAAGTTCCAGAAGGCACTCATACTGGACAAGTATTTCGGCTTAAAGGAAAAGGTTTTCCGCAAGTATCTGGTTTTGGAACTGGCGACATGCTGATTCGGGTAGTAATCGATACTCCTGATAAAATTACTAAAGCTGACCGCGAGATGGTTGAAAAATTAAAAGAACACTTAGAGCCTTCTCCAATGATCAAAAATTATAATGATAAAATTAATCAATTGCTAAGGACCCGTAAATGAAATGGCTTATTGTAATATTCACTAGTTTATTTATATTTTCTTGTTCGACTTTAAGTGACCGGCCCGAGCTAAAGCGCGGCCGTCAAACAACTCGACGTCAGGTTCCACCCCGCAAACCAGTTGAAGGTGGAGTGATAACTTCTTCTCAAATTCCTGTGAAAATTGAATCCATATTAACTTCAGATAATCAAACTAAACCCGTATCACCGGATATTGCTGCTACAGAATTTGCCAGAGTAGATGCCATTAAAAGGGATTACTTATTGAATCCCAATGCTCAAGAGCCATTAAAGACCAGGATCATTGGCTTAAACGATGAAGAGCTTGAGCAAGTTATTCGAGACGGTGAATTTGGATTATTAAGAGTCCATGCACTTTTTGAAAGAAGCCGTCGACTTCAAGAAAAAGGGAATTTTGACGGTGCAATCGTAACTTTAGAAGATGTAAGACGACTTGCTCCTGGATCAGATCTCAGTGACAAAGCTGAAGTTCAGATTCGTGAATTACGAGGCGTGAATACGGTAAATAAAGACACTATTGCTGCATTACTTCCTTTGTCTGGAAAAAATGCGCTTCAAGGACAACGCGCACTTCGCTCTTTACAAATGGGACTTGGAATTGTTGAAGGTGATACAACGTTCAAACTGAAAGTATTAGATAGTGAAGGTTCCGCTAATGGTGCCGAGACCGCATTACATAAACTAGTTTTTGAAGAACACCCCATTGCAGTCGTTGGTCCAATTCTAAGCAGAGCAGCAGTGCCGGTTGCTGAAGAGTGCGAAAAATTTAAAATTCCTTGTATAAACTTGGCCCAAAAAGCCCAAGTTACCCAAAAGCGTGAATATGTTTTTTCACATTCTTTAGGCAGTTCACAGTTAGCAAAATTTATTGCAGAACAAGCTTTTCAAAAGGGTTTAAGAAACTTTGCAATACTGTATCCAAATGATCCATACGGAATTGAATACGCCAATGCGTTTTGGGATGAGGTACTTGAGCGCGGAGGACACGTCACTGCAGTTCAAAGTTATGATGCTAACGATAAAGATTTTAAATACGTAGCTCAACGTCTGGTTAGTTCATTTTATTTAGAAGCACGGAAAGAAGAATTTAACCTTCGAACTAAAAACACTAAGAAAGATGTGAAGATCCGGCAAAACACATCTATTGATGAGACTCTTCCTCCATTAATCGATTTCGATGCAATTTTTATCCCTGATAGTTCAAGAACAATGGGTCAGTTGGGCGCATTTTTAAGTTATGTCGGGGTGAAGAAAATAACTCTGCTGGGTACAAACCTGTGGAATACTCCTGGCCTTTCTAAAAGGGCTAGTCAATTTAAGGACACTTTATATTTTGCAGATATGTATAATCCAGCGGATGAAACTCATAAGGCACTTCCGTTTTTTAAGGCTTACTTTGAAAAGTACGGCGAGTACCCTGGACCTTTGGAGGTAAATGCCTACGAAGTCGGGCTTATCTTGCGTCAGGGACTGCTAAGAAAAATTAACAGTCGCCCGAGCATGCAGTCTTATTTGGCCAACGTAAAAGAATTCCCGGGTGTATTTGGGCCTCTTAATATGACGCCTCAGCGCCTTATGGATCGTCCACTCACTTTATTTAGAGTAGAAAAAGACGAAATCGTTATCGCTCAATAATAGAAGTGCCCATATTCGTCATTATTTGATGTCTATCAAATTATTTTAACCCCTTTAGCCATAACCCAGTCTTAAGTACAAGCAGCGCCATGGAGGCGCTGGGTAACTAAGAGAGGGAATTATGCGAACCAGTCTATTGCCTCAGAGTCTGATTGAAATCTGCCAAAAGAAATTGATCCAAACTAAACGTGATTTATTAAACCGAATCCGTGAAACAGAAATTTCTTTGCGCGGAATTGAAAAATCAACGGGCGACGAGATGGACCAAAGTGTTGCGCATACCGATGAAGCACAGTTTTTGATTCAACAAGATCGCCAGCGTCATCAACTTTTTGAAATTGAATCGGCCCTTGGTCGAATTGAAATGGGAACGTTTGGTATTTGTGAAGAAACTGATGAAACCATTGAGCAGCACAGGTTACAGGCCCTTCCATGGACTCGACTAAGTATCGAAGGCGCTGAACTTCGTGAAGCTGTGGGCCGTAAATTTATTAGTCTTTAGGCGTTAGGATTACTGCTAAATCTTAAAGCATCATGTGATTTTTTGATGACACATATTTTTCAAAATAATAGGAGAGTAGGACGCAACGGCGGCAAAATTACATCGAGGGGATGGAATGAAGTTGACCGAAATACAAGCGATCAAAGATTCACTGATTTATCAGAAGAGTATGATCCTCAATAAAAGATCCGGATTTTCCAAAGACCATTTGGAAGGCGAACGTCTATCTGATGAGGTAGACGTTGTTACTCATAATATGCAAACCGAAATTTCTATTCATCTTCACGAGCGCGAACGTCTAGCGCTTCTTCAGATCGAAAAAGCACTCGGCAAAATTTCAGAGGGCACATATGGCTATTGCGATACATGTGGTGATCTGATTACTGCCAAGCGCCTGCAAGTGTATCCACTCACTTGCTTCTGTCTAGCTTGCCAAGAAGAGCTAGAAGACCAACGTAAATCAAGAAACTTGCAATAGTTTGCAAGCTTAGACTCATGGATAGAGGCATTCTGACATGGATGTCAGTCTAGTTTAAGAGCATTACTCTCGTAAATATTCACTCCTCATCGAAAAATTAGACCTAAGAGAGCGACAATTGCTTAAAGCGAATCGTTTCTAACTCCGAAATACTTCATAAGAGAAGTTCCCATTTTGGAGGAGACGTCATGAGTTTTGATGATAAGGTTCTGGAAATCCCGCAAACACTACCAATGCTACCAGTGCGTGATATCGTTGTTTTCCCCTACATGATTATTCCGCTGTTTGTAGGCAGGGATTCTTCGATCAGATCCGTAGAAGAAGCTTTGGCTAAAAATCGACTAATTTTCTTAGCTTCACAAAAAGATATCGCTGATGAGACGCCGACTCCAGAAGGTATTTATACCGTTGGAACTATCGCGATGATCATGCGCATGCGAAAACTTTCTGATGGACGGGTTAAAATCCTAATTCAGGGTGTGGCTAAAGGAAGAGTAAAAAACTACACAAAGACTTCCCCTTCATACGAAGTAGAAGTTGAAAAAATTGAAGAACCAGCAATCGTTGCTGCTCCTCATGA
>JAZKJI010000132.1:19192-26790 GCA_040384405.1 Bdellovibrionota bacterium | reverse complement strand
ATGAAGTAGAAGCACTTACTCGTACTGCAAAAGAGTATATCGAAAAGATGATTGGTCTAGGCCGTCCTCTTTCTCCGGATATCCTTTTAGTATTAGATGATGTTAACGATCCAGGTCGCGTTGCTGATCTAATCGCATCTAACTTAGGTGTTAAAGTTCCTGAAGCTCAAAAAGTTTTAGAAACTGTTGACGCTAAAGACCGTTTAAAAATTATTAATGAAATTCTTGCTGCTGAACTTGAAGTTATGCAGATGCAAACGAAAATGCGCAGCCAAGTTAAAGACGATATGTCTAAAACTCAGCGTGAGTATTTCCTTCGCGAACAAATGAAAGCTATCAAAAACGAACTTGGCGAAAACGATTCTAAATCTGAAGAGATGGAAGAATTACGCGACAAAGTTACTGGTTGTGGAATGCCTCCGGCTGTAGAAGCTGAAGCAATGAAACAATTAAATCGTTTAGAGCGCATGCATCCAGACGCTTCTGAAGCGACAATGGTAAGAACCTATCTTGATTGGCTAGTTGATCTTCCATGGAGTAAATCTTCTGAAGATACAATTGATCTGAAAGTCTCTAAAGAAATTTTAGATGACGATCACTATGAATTAACAAAAGCAAAAGACCGCGTTCTTGAATTCTTAGCGGTAAGAAAATTAAAGTCGACAATGAAGGGACCAATCCTTTGTTTCGCAGGTCCTCCAGGAGTTGGTAAAACTTCCCTTGGAAAATCTATCGCACGCGCAATGGGCCGGGAATATTTCCGTATCTCTTTGGGTGGCGTAAAAGATGAAGCTGAGATCCGTGGACACAGACGTACATATGTAGGAGCAATGCCGGGTAAAATCGTGCAAGCTCTTCGTCAGTGTAAAACTAAGAATCCAGTTTTTGTTCTAGATGAAATTGATAAATTAGGCAGCGATTTCCGCGGTGATCCATCAGCAGCAATGCTTGAGGTTTTAGATCCGGAACAAAATCTTACTTTCCGCGATAACTACTTAAACGTAGATTTCGATCTAAGTAATGTATTGTTCATCGCTACTGCAAACGTATTAGAAAATATTCCAGCTGCTCTTCGTGACCGTATGGAAATTATTAACATTCCTGGTTACACGGAAAATGATAAACTTCTTATTACTAAGAAGCATTTAATCCGCCGACAAATGGAAAATAACGGTCTAACTGATCAAAATATCAGTTTCACTGACGATGGTATCAAGTATCTAATCGCGGGTTATACTCGTGAAGCAGGACTTCGTAACCTAGAGCGTGAAGTTGGTTCAGTTTGCCGAAAAGTTGCAAAAATGGTTGTAATGGGCGAAACAAATTTCGTCGAAATTACTCCGACAACTTGTCCGGAAGTACTAGGACCTCCAAAGTTTTTACGTGATGATAAACTTAACGATTCACAGATTGGAATCGTACAAGGACTTGCATGGACTCAAGCAGGTGGTGAAGTTCTTCATGTTGAAGCATTGAAGATGAAGGGCAAAGGGCATTTAACTTTGACGGGGCAATTAGGGGACGTGATGAAAGAGTCCGCTCATGCTGCAATGTCTTATGCAAAAGCTCACTGCGCTGAACTTGAAATTGATGAATCATTTTTTGAAAAGTTTGATATTCACATTCACTTACCAGCTGGTGGAATTCCAAAAGATGGACCATCTGCAGGTATCACACTAGCAACTGCATTAGTGAGTTTGATGACGGACACTCCGGTTCGACACGATATCGCTATGACAGGTGAAGTTACGCTGCAAGGCCGCGTACTTCCGGTGGGTGGAATCAGAGAAAAATGTTTAGCTGCACTTAATATGGGAATCAGTACCGTGATATTGCCACTGGCAAATCAAAAGGATCTTACTGATATTCCAAAGCTTTTTAAAGACAAGATGAATTTCGTCTTGGTTGAAAACTTAGATGAAGTGTTTGCTGTTTGCTACGACAAATCTGGTAAAAATGCTGGAAAAAAGTTTCAAGGAAAAAAGGACCCGCGTAAAGCTAAGGGTTCTTCTCCTGCAGCTTAGTCGATAATAGTTGTTTTAACGTTACCCCCTAGGGATACTTTCCTTGGGGGTGACCATTGTCTAAAAATATCTTACTAATTCTTTTATCCGCACTTTTCGTTCAATCTGCCTATTCACACGAACCAATCGCTGACTACAGATCAAAAACCATTCTGGCTGATCAATCGTTTCTTGATGCATTAAAAATTCCGATGACCTATCGGCACGAGAAAACCGGATTAGGTGTGGCTACCATAACTCCAATTATGGAGGCAAAAATTTCCGCCGGTGCTCACTTACTTCATAAGTGTGCAGGTTACGAAACAATCAGTGACGATAGCTTAAAAAGATCTGATGGCGTCGTTAAAGACCTTGATACTTTAGCTGCCATCATCGCATCTGATGCATTTTATTTACAATCTCCGATGAAAAAAGTGGTAGTTACACCAAAAGCTGAAATTCAGACGGCGATAGATGAAGTAAGTGCTCAAAATTTAAAAGAATGGGTGACTTGGCTTTCTTCTTTTGAATCCAGATATAACCGTGCGAAAGATCCAAATGTTCACGTCGTTCAAATGCAACAACGAATTGAAGGCTTACTCCAAGGAACTAAATGGACTTACAAAATCGATTTAATCGATCACACTTCCACGAAGCAGAAATCAATTCGCTTACGTTTAGAAGGAACTGACCTTAAAGATGAAGTCATTGTTATGGGCGGACACTTAGATTCAATTTCAGGAATGTTTGGCAGCGGGAAAGCTCCGGGTGCTGATGACAATGCTTCTGGATCCTCTAATCTGATTGAAGCATTACGAATTATTTCCCAACGTGCACCTACTCGCCGTTCAATTGAGTTCTTCTGGTATGCCGGCGAAGAATCAGGATTGTTGGGTTCTGCTGAAATTGCGAAAAAATATAAAGCTGATGCAAGAAATGTTCGCGCGGTATTGCAACTTGATATGACTCTACACCCAGGATCTGGGCATTTAGTTATTGGTAACGTTCAAGATTATACGACTGCATGGCTAAAAGATTATTTGGTCGACATTAATAGTACTTATTTAAAAGT
Organism: Bdellovibrionota bacterium; assembly: GCA_040384405.1. Lineage (GTDB taxonomy): Bacteria > Bdellovibrionota > Bdellovibrionia > Bdellovibrionales > Bdellovibrionaceae > JAZKJI01. The sequence goes on along the minus strand of JAZKJI010000132.1, from coordinate 23,715 downwards.
AACATTAATTCCGGACGAGTGCGGTTATGCATGTTCTGATCATGCTTCTTGGTACAAAAACGGATACCCTACTTTGATGCCATTCGAAGCTAATACAGAAACTATGAATTCTAATATTCATACTCCAAAAGATGTTATCAATCAGATGTCTGATTTCGAACATTCAGCGGTTTTTTCTAAAATCGCCGTTATCTTTGCACTTGATCTAGGTAATACTGAAATTCATTAAAGTTTTTTTAGCGAACCCTAAATTCTCTAGGGTTCGCTTTCCTTCTTGGGGAAAATTTGGACTAATTCCATTGGCACCAAAACAATATTTCCTTCCTTCCTTCCGAACCTATAGAAAATAAATTCGTCTTGAGATAAATCTATAGTGATGGATAAAGATCTTATTCAACTGACAGATAAAGGTCTTTACTGCGCAGAAGGAGACTTCTTTGTTGATCCCTGGCGCCCTACTCCCTCGGCATTTATAACTCACGTACATGGCGATCACGCACATTCAGGGCACGAGATATATTATTGTTCTGAAGAAAGCGCGCCGTTGTTAAAGCATCGCATACCAGACGCTAAAGAAATTAAGCCCATCAAATACAGTGAAAAATTAAAGATTGGAAACTGCTGGGTATCGTTTCACCCAGCAGGACATATTTTGGGCTCATCACAAATTCGAGTGGAATATAAAAATTCTGTTTGGGTGGTGTCGGGTGATTATAAACGAACTCCAGATCCATCTTGCAAAAAATTTGAAGTAATCGAATGCGATACTTTTATAACTGAATCCACATTTGGTCTGCCAATTTATCATTGGCCCGACACTGAAGTTACGGCACGAGAAATTCTTGAATGGGTTAATCAACACGAAGGCCCCAGTATACTTTTTTGTTATTCTTTGGGAAAAGCCCAACGGGTTCTTGCAGAGCTCGCGAAAATATCGAATGAAACCGTTTATCTTCATGGTGCGACGATGGGTCTTACGCAAATTTACCGTGACTTGGGTATTAAAATGGTTCCAACCACAAGTTACTTAGATCTGACCCAGAAAGATCAAAAGTGTTTAATTCTTGCCCCGCCTTCAGCGCACCGGTCACCTTGGATGAAGCGATTTAAGAATTTTCAAACTGGATTTGCCTCTGGCTGGATGGCGATTCGAGGAAACAAACGCAGAAGAAATGTGGAAAAAGGCTTTATTTTATCTGACCACGCTGATTGGAATGAGCTGATACAAACCATCACTGAAACCAAGGCGAAACGAGTTTTGGTGACGCATGGATTTTCCGATATTCTTGCGCAGTATTTGACAGAAAATATGGGGCTGCAAGGTGAAACACTTCAAACACAATTTGAAGGCGAAACGGCTTCGGAATGAAAAAACTTTCAGAATTATTTCGTCACTTAGATGAGGTAACAGCAACTAACGAACGAAAATCGTTATTAGCCAACTATTTCTCTTCTATCCCATCCGAAGATTTAGGTTGGTCTGTATATGTACTTAGCGATAAGCGGGTTGAAGCTGGAATTACTTCTCGAAAACTAAGAGAACTTTTCCTGGAAAAATCTGACTTACAACCCTGGCTTTTTGAAGAATCATATCATCACGTTGGAGATACCGCAGAAACCGTAACGCTTCTTGTGCCTGCGCCGGGTACTGTAGAGCCTCCCTTAGAACTTTATAAATTTATCACGGAACAGGTTTTGCCCCTGAAGAAAAAAACGCCTACCGAGATTTCGGACTTTTTTTGGAGCAAGTGGAATACCTGGGATAGGTCTTCTATTTTCTTGTTAAACAAAATCGTTACCGGTGCTTTAAGAATTGGAGTTTCTTTTAAAACCATTGTTAACGTACTTGCTGACTTATATTCACTTCCCGAATCCCATGTGTACGCAAAACTTTCAGGCAATTGGGCACCGGATATTAATTTAAAAGATTTCCTTCACCAAATGGATTCAGAGACTCTCGATTTTTTCCCTTTTTGTTTAGCTGCACCTTTGGAAGTTCCATTAGAAGACTTGGGGGAAATAAAAGATTGGCAGATTGAGTGGAAATACGATGGTATCCGTGCACAGATTAAAAAAACTGGCCCGGAAGTTGTTATTTGGACGCGTGGTGAAGAAATTGTTAGCGAACAATTCCCTGAATTAATTAGAAAGTTTGAGACATACCCGTCTAATTTTGTCTTGGACGGTGAAATCGTAGTTTATAAAGATGGTGTTTTACCTTTTAACCAATTACAAAAAAGACTTGGCAGAAAAAAAATATCATCCCAAATTTTGTCTGAGTTCCCGACCGAATTTTTAGCCTATGATGCTTTAACATTAGGAGAAGGTGATCTTCGCCAACGGCCCCTTCGGGAGCGAAGGATTTTACTAGAGAAATTTTGTTCAGATTCTGGAACTCTAATCTCAAATGAACTCTTTCCAGCAGATTGGAAAGCCGTCGAAGACCTCAGAAAAGTTTCTCGCGAGAACATAGCCGAAGGATTGATGATCAAAAATAAAAATTCCACTTACCGGGAAGGTCGGCACAGGAACTTTTGGTTTAAATATAAAGTTGATCCGTTAACAATAGATGCAGTTCTGGTTTACGCCCAATCTGGAAGCGGAAGACGGTCCAATCTTTTTACGGATTACACTTTTGCCGTTAAGAAGGGGGAAGAATACGTTACCTTTGCTAAGGCATATTCCGGTCTTGATGATATTGAGATTGAAGAATTAGACCGCTGGATTAGGCGACATACAGAAGAAAAATTTGGCCCTGTAAGATCGGTCAAATTAGAGCAGGTTTTTGAGATTGGTTTTGAGGGAATTATGGAATCGCAGAGACATAAATCGGGTTTCGCGGTCCGATTTCCAAGAATTCTTCGCTGGAGAAAAGATAAATTAGTTAAAGATATAGACACGGTCGATAATTTAGCCGGGTTGTTGAAATCTTATGAACTCAGTTAAAACACTAAAACCTATTATGGATTGGTTTGATAGAAATGGTTGGAAACCTTTTCCATTTCAAATTGAAACCTGGGAAAATTACTTAAACGGAAACAGCGGACTTGTTCAAGTCCCTACTGGCAGCGGTAAAACCTACGCGGGATATTTGGGTCCCTTGGCCGAGTTGATTGCGCAACCATCAAAAGGTCTTCAAATATTATATGTTACGCCTTTAAGAGCGCTCGCTAGAGATATCACTAACTCACTTTGGGAACCCCATAAAGAAATGGGATTACCATTTAAAGTTGAAAATAGAACCGGGGATCTATCATCGTCCAGAAAAAAAACTCAGATGAAAAACCCACCGGAAACGCTGGTAATTACACCAGAGTCCTTAGAGGTTTTACTTTCTTACCCTGATAGCAAAGAAATTTTTAAAAATTTGCGCTGCCTTATTGTTGATGAGTGGCATGAGCTTCTTGGTCAAAAAAGAGGATCACTTTTAGAACTCAGCATTGCCCGGCTCAAAATTTTTCAACCTAATTTAAAAACTTGGGCATTAACCGCGACAATTAAAAATGCGCAACTAGCGGCACAGATTGTAACTCAGTCTGAGTCACCATTAGTTATTCAGAGCAATATGGATAGACCCATTGATGTTGAAGTACTTTTACCTGCTTCTGTAGACCGGTTTCCCTGGGCAGGACATATGGGCTTAAGTATGTCAAAAATTTTGGCTGACAAGTTAGACCCCGAGGTTTCCACATTAATTTTTACGAATACAAGAAATCAGGCCGAGAAATGGTATGAAACTTTATCTCTGCTAAAACCAGAGTGGGAGCACATCTTAGCCCTTCACCACTCATCCCTGGATAAAGAAGACAGGGAAATAATCGAAGAAGGACTAAAAGATGGCGAAATTAAAATTGTTGTTTGCACATCTTCTCTTGATTTAGGGGTCGATTTTCAACCTGTGGAAAAAGTTGTGCAAATCGGATCACCCAAGGGAATCGCGCGTTTCATCCAGCGCGCGGGGCGATCGGCCCACGCGCCCGGCAAAAGATCGAAAGTTTTATTCGTTCCCACCCACGCCCTTGAAATTTTCGAAATAAATGCTTTAAGGAAAGCAATGGCAGAAAAGGATGTTGAAGAAAGGCGGCCCCGTATCGAGCCTTTTGATGTCTTGATTCAGCATTCAATGACTTGTGCTTTGGCATTTCCTATCGATCCAGAAAAGTTTTACGCTGAAGTGAAATCAACTTGGGCTTTTAAAAACTTATCACGGTTAGATTTTGATCGATGTTTAAATTTTGCCGCTACTGGTGGAAAAAGCCTAACTGCATACCCTCAATTTCAGCGGCTCAGAAAAAATGAAGATGGGTTATTAGAACCAAATCATTCGCTAACTACCCGATTGCATCGATTGAACATTGGTACAATTACTTCAGAGAGCCAAATTTCTGTTGTTTATATGTCTTCCAAAAAAAGACTGGGATTAATTGAAGAGCATTTTGCTGGAAAACTTAAGGCCGGTGATGTTTTTCAATTCGCAGGCAAAACACTTCAGTTTATCCGTTTGCAAGACATGCAAGCTTTGG
>JAZKJI010000132.1:224-19182 GCA_040384405.1 Bdellovibrionota bacterium | reverse complement strand
TCGCTATCTTTTAGAGAAGAAATGCTTTGATCTCTCGATGCCTTTTTCCAGTCATCTATCTAAACAATTAAGGGCAAGTTTCCATGATCCACAATTTATTTTACCAGTGGAACGTTCAAAATTTGATACTTTGATAAATGCGCAAGCGACAGTCTCCTACCTTCCCAAGCCTGATGAACTGTTAGTGGAATTTTTTAAAAGTCGTGATGGTTACCACGCGTTTTTATTTCCATTTGAAGGCCGATCTATCCATGAGGGCCTCGCAGCTTTAATTTCTTACCAAGTCAGTCAACAAGCACCAGTGACCTTAACATTCTCTGTAAATGACTATGGCTTAGAGATTCTGTCCCCTGGAGATTTTAATCTTCCAAGTTTTATAAATCCCGAAGCGCTTCAGTTTGAAGATCTGAATGAGGCTTTGCGAAAAGCTATTAACATAGGTGAAATGTCCAAACGAAAATTTCGCGAAATCAGCCAAATTGCTGGGTTGATATTTCAAGGTTACCCAGGTCAGCAAAAAACCGTTAAGCAAGTTCAAATTAGTAGCCAATTACTCTATAATGTTTTCTTGAAATACGACCCCGATAATCCATTATTGATTCAAGCAGGACGGGAAGCAATGATTGACCTCTTAGATGGCAAGCGTCTGGGGGAAACAATAAGTCGTTTACAGCAAACTCCTTGGGTTTATCGGGAAGTTGGACACCCATCACCTTTAGCTTTTCCTCTGATTGTAGAGAGAATGAGCGCAAGACTGTCATCTGAAACGCTTCTACAACGAATTGAAGGAATGAAGGCTCAGTGGGTAGTTTAAATATCAATTTGGCAAATTCAATCATAGAGCTTCACCCTTCACGGGCAGCTTTTTGGATAGGAGGAAAGACGTTATTTTTATCTGACCTTCATTTGGGCAAAGCCGAGAGTTACCAAAGTCAGGGTGTCCCACTCCCCTCGGGCGGTAGCCAGTTGGATCTGTCAAAGATCAAAGAATTATTTGATTTTTATCATCCTGAGGAACTTTGGATACTAGGTGACTTTATTCACTCTAAAAATGGCCTCTCTCAGATCCAGTTATTAGAGACTTTCGCAGCGCTTTTAACCGAGTCGAAAGTTAAAGCAAAAATCATCCTAGGGAATCATGACCGGCCCTTAAGGGGATACATCCCAGAGTCGCTGAGAACCGAATACATCGAGTTTGTCGATGACTTTATCGAGACCGAAGACTTCATTTGCTCGCACGATGACCTTCCCATGGCTACCAAGCCAGTTATCTCAGGACATATTCATCCAGTTATAAAAATCCGATCTGGTTTTGACTCTTTACGCTTGCCCTGTTTTCTTAGGTCAAGCCATGGCGTTTTGCTTCCCGCCTTTAGTTCACTTGCGGGCGGTTTTGAAATTACGCCAAAACGCGGCGATGAGGTTTATGTGGTCGCCGGTGACTCAATTTTGAAACTGTGAATTGACGCTGCCTCTAGGCAGAAATACGCTAATTGAATGAAAAAAGTGTTCAACTGGTGGAAAGATCTTTCCGTCTTTAAAAAGCTCTATGGCGTCGTCGGCGTCATGGCGCTATTGATTGCCATCGAACTTTTTTCAATGCTTTTTACGATGAATATCTTGTCTGCGGTCCGTGCCTTCGTTGGGGGTGAAGGACTCTGGTCAAAAGCACAAAAAGATTCTATTCAAAGTCTTCACCGTTATGCCTTTAGCGGTGATGAAAAATTTTACTTAAAATTTCAAAGTGATCTCACCGTAAATTATGGTGATAGAAAAGCAAGATTAGAACTTTTAAAACCTGATCCTGATTTGGAGGTTGTTACCGCTGGATTCTTGCAAGGTAACATTCATCCAAACGACATTCCTGGGCTAATATACTTATTCCGTCGTTTTTATAAAGTTAGTTATATTGCCGAAGCCATACGGATTTGGACAGAAGCTGATACAAAGCTAGAAGAACTAGTAAATGCCGCCGGCCAATTACACTCAGCTGTTTCAGGTCCTGTACGGAATGAAGTTGCGGTTCAATCAGCACTTAATAAAGTCGATGAAATAAATAAAGAGTTAACCGTACTTGAAAATGATTTTTCTTTTGTTTTAGGTGAAGGGTCCAGATGGCTCGAGGGTCTATTAAGATATCTATTAATTTTTGCCGTACTAATTGTAGAAAGCACTGGGCTTTATCTAACTTTTTCCTTCAGTCGGAATTTAGGAAATAATATTAAAGAACTAACCTCGGTAGCGGAAAAGGTTGGAACCGGAGATTTTTCTCAAACGGTTCCGGTAAGATCAAATGATGAAATGGGACAGCTGGCAAAGACGATTAACAATATGACAAAGGATCTAGAAAAGAATATCGGATACCGTCAAAAAGCTGAAAATGAGAACGAAATTAAATCACTCTTCCTTGCTAATATGAGCCACGAAATCAGGACTCCGTTGGGAATCATACTCGGTCTGACCGAAGCCTTAAAGCAACCGGATCTTCCAGTATTAGAACAAAGAAAATTCGTTGATATTATTGATCGCACTGGAAACGAGCTTAAACAAATCGTAAACGACATTCTTGATCTTTCCAAAGTTGAAGCGGGTCACCTGGATATCGAAAAAAGTTATTTTTCTTTATTCCATTTTATGGAAGATCTTACCTCTGCATTGGATACTAGGGCTCAAAAAAATGACAATTCATTAGTTATCAAGGCTGCCGATAATTTAGAAAATATGGTCTACACTGATAGGTACAGACTTCGCCAGATTCTTACTAATATTTTGGGTAACGCCTTAAAATTTACTAAAAATGGAATCGTCAAAGTAGAGTACGGAGTAAAAGATAATTGTTTATATTTTAGAATTTCCGATACAGGTATTGGAATAAGTCATGAACAGGCTAGAAACTTATTTCAACCATTCACCCAATTGGATGCATCAATGACCCGAAGATTTGGTGGAACCGGGCTTGGATTATTTTTATCTAAACGTTTGGCAGCGGAACTTGGTGGAGACATTATATTGGAAGAGAGTATACCGGGAGAAGGATCTACCTTCAGAGTTACGGTAGAAACGAAACCTCCAGCCAATCTCTTGGCTTTCCACGAACCAAATCCTGTTATCGATAAAGTTCCTTTTATATTTAAAAATAAAAAAGTTCTGATTGTTGATGATTCGCCCGACAACCAAACGTTACTTCAGTACTTCTTTACTAAATGGGGTGTGCCATTTGATAGCGCCGAAAACGGGGAAGTAGCAGTTAAGTTAGCATCCCAGCACGAATATGATGTTATTTTAATGGATATGCATATGCCGATTATGGATGGGTATGAAGCTACTAAAGAATTAAGACGCCGCAATTTCAAGAAACCAATTGTCGCATTAACCGCGCACGCAATGAAGCAAGATCAAATAAAATTTCTGGCGGCTGGATGTAATGAACATTTATCAAAGCCAGTTGATTTTGATAAATTGTATGGAACTTTGGAAAAATTCTTAACGGTTTAATTAGACCTCTTTAAATTTTCACATGTATGAACTTCTTTGCCATTCGAACTAAAGATTACCTTTTGAATTGTTTGGGCTCTTAAATCTATCTGCAATAAATTTAATTTAGCTATTGTTCCATCTATATTTTCGGTCGAAATTTCAACGTTATCATTTTCCACTTTTGTTTCAATCACCTGGACAGTTTTTAATCCTGACGGGTGAGGAACGGCCATATAATTAATATTATCCGGAATTCTAATTAACGGTTTTACTTTTTTACTGCCAAGTTTATCGAATTCAATTTTATAAAAAGACGGCCAACCATTTCCAATGTTATGTGCTTTTCCAAAATGTATCCGGCACGTTGCCTTCGGAGTAATTGAACCATATTCGTTTGAAATTCCCTCGATCGGATTGGTAGATAAGCTTTCCATTAGATTTTGAATTTGCTCAAGATTCGGGTCACTTGGATCAACGGACGCGGTTTTACGTTTAGGCACTTCTGGCGTAGCAAGAATAAGACTTGTCTTATCTTCTGACGCGCATCCAAACAAACCAGCCAACAAAATAAAGGTAGAAATATTTTTCATAAAATTAATGCTTACCTACATTAGAATAGCCTGCAAGTAAATGCTGACAAAGATTTTTCCATCTGCTCTGCTTAAAGCTATAGGAGTGCTTATGAAAATCATCATATTATCTATATGTTTATTTAGCTCTGTGGCGTCTTTTGCGAAGGCACCAAAGAAAAGAGCACCATCAAATGCATTCGGTTCATTTACACTTGAAGGAGACCAAGCGAAGGCTATTTTTGATGAAATGACCAAAGCAAAATTTTATTTTAACGACAGTGGTAAAGGGCCCGCGGCCACTAGCCATGTTTTGTGCCGTAAAACAAATGCATCTGAAACTGCGGCTGAGAGTTATAGCTGTAAATTTCAGGGTAATGATTCTTATTAATTAATTTCCAAGGGGGAAAATTGAAATCAATAATGAAAGTAACAGTATTAGGGTTTATTTTATCGGCATTCGTAGGAATTTCTAATGCTTCAGCTGAAGTTTGCTTATATTCAGATTCTGACTACAGAGGTTCAGCCGTTTGCTTAAGTCCGGGCCAACAAATCAGGGATTTATCTGGGGCTAATTTTAACGATGTGATTAGTTCAGTTGCTGTGTCTAATGGTTCAGTTGCAACTGTTTGTGAGCATGCTAATTTTGGCGGCGCTTGCAGAGAAATTAATTACTCAATTTCAAATTTGCACGGCATCTTCAACGACGTGACCAGTTCGGTGGTAGTGAGATACGGAAATACAAATCCTAATCCCTATCCGAACCCAAATCCATACCCTAATCCTTACCCAAATCCGGGACCTTTTCCTAATCCGGGCCCGCAACCTAATTATGGAATTCCAGTTAAGTTAGTTACACAAGTTTATGTCGGATGTAAGAATCGCATTGATCAAGTGGTGTTGGAAAATTTCCGATTAGTTCAAAATAACGGTCAATATTTAACTTTCCAAGCTTCAGGTCAGATTCCCCATAAATGTGGTGATGTAAGACCAGTAGGAGCGGTAGCATATATTCAGATTCCAAGAAATCAGGCACACGTGAGTCAAAACGGATTTTTATTGGCTCCTGCTGTAAATGCCAGAGTTCGTTGTGATGGCCGAACAGGTTGGTTAAATGCTCCTTGCGCTAGTTTTCAACTGGCTCATTAAGATAGAGATTTGAAGCTGAGATAAAAAGCCCGCACAAGTTGCGGGTTTTTTTGTACGAAAAAATCCAAATAATCCGAAGAATTTTTCAAGTGAACTACCCGCCCGGATAGGTTTAGTATCAAAGAATATGGCGAAAATCTCGATCGAAGAAATTGGAATCGACGACCAACAAAGACTCTACATAAAGGTATCTAGGAAATCTTACGAATATGTATACCGTGCGGCTACTGGAGTTCATTGGGATAAAGATAAAGCGTTTTTACATTCCCCAGTTCCTACAGAGATGACTTATTTGCAGTGGTTTAGTCGGATTATTTCCACCATTATTCAGGAATATGATGATCACCTTGAGGTAACGATTAATACCCGATGGATCAACACCCCCGAAGATTTAAGGTCTGAAATTCAGTCGCTAAAGAGCTGACTCTCGAGGGCCTAAAGGCTTGCCCAATTTAGAGCATTTTGGATTATCAATTGCATTGTTATATATCGAAGCTTCACCTCACGAGGATCATAGATGGTTCGATGTATTGTATTGGTTATAATCACCTGTCTAACGTTTTTGCGTCATGACGCATTTGCGGCTTCTAGCTGCGTAAATACCTTGAGTCGTCCGGTTAAAAACGTAGTTAAAAAGGACCGTTTCGACGATTCGAATTTTCGCCAGACTTTACGATCAAAAATTTTAAATAATGAGATATTAAGTGATGTTAAAGAAATTCGAGAGGATGCCAATACTATTTTAGAAATGCTTGTGACTATGGAGCAAGACATAGTTCTAAATGAAGAAAGAAAGGCTTTCTTTGATCAGATTAGAAGTACACTTACTGGCACTTTCAATTACGAAACCTATGTCGATGCGACTCTAAGATTCATTAGCTTGGCAGAGGATATTAAAGTGGGGCCCAACTTACAATACCTACAGGCTGACTCTCCTTCTACATATTATATCGCTGCAAAAAAACGTTTCGACAGTGATTATGATTTATTAAAAAAGAAGAATACTAATTTTTTCGTTTTCCTTCCAACACCAAGAGATTTAAACCACCGGAAACTGATGGTACTATTCGGTGACGGAATTTTGCCCATTGGTCTAACTCAAAATAAATTGAAAGTGGATGGAACTTCCATGACACCTTTCGGATTCTATTTTCATGACGTAGGACACGGGCGATTATGGTCAAAAATATTCGCGTATATGCCAGAAAATCAACGAAGTATTACCCTAGAGAAATTTGCAGTATTAAATGAACAGGTAATTAAAAAAATCGACCAATTTGGCGATGAAGGCGAAAGAAACCGACTCAATTTTTTATGGTTCGTGTCCCCTCACGAACGCCAAAAAATAATTCTAAGTTTAACTGACGCTAAAACCATCTACGAAAATCCGAATTTAGGTGGCGTCGAAGAAATTTTAAAAAGTGAAATTATTCACAGAGTCCAATACGCAACAGACCCAGAATTCAGCGCCTCAACCACAACAGATTTAAACACGTGGAAAGAAAGCTATTCAAATTTTATAGAAATAATCAAAAGCCTAGAAAAGCCAAATAGCAATTTGTAAAAATGCGAAAGCCTAAAGCAAATCGCGAAGCGATCAATAAGTAGTTTCCGGGATTGGTAATTGATCAATGAACAAGAACAGTGAGGAGGGGGCCCCAATGCGGAAGCGTTGGGGTGAATCAAGTTCGCGAATCTGGTGAGTGACCAACGAACAGCAAAAGTGAAGCGAACGTTGGCGGAGAGAGAGGGATTCGAACCCTCGAGCCCCGCGAAGGGCCGCCAGTTTTCAAGACTGGTGTTTTCAACCACTCAACCATCTCTCCGTCGTCCGTTTTATTGGAATTGAAGGTCTGATTCAATGGTTTTATGGATTAATGCGTTGCGGACTTTGTGATAACTTTCATTCCACCCATGTACTTCTGAAGTACCTCTGGAACTTTCACAGACCCGTCTTCCTGCTGATAGTTTTCAAGAATAGCGATAAGGGTTCGACCCACGGCTAAACCGCTGCCGTTGATTGTATGAACAAATTGGGGTTTCCCCCCTGCCTGTGGACGAAACCTTATTTGTGCCCGTCGAGCCTGAAAATCTTCAAAGTTCGAACAAGAGCTGATTTCGCGGAAGCTATTTTGGCCTGGCAACCAAACTTCTAAGTCATAGGTCTTTGATGAGCTAAAACCCATGTCCCCAGTACATAAAAGCATTCGACGGTAAGGAAGCTTTAGGTTTTCAAGAATTTTTTCTGCATCAGAAGTTAACTTTTCATGAAGTTCTTCAGACTTAGAAGGGTGGGCAAAAATTAAAAGTTCAACTTTATTAAACTGGTGCTGCCTGATTAGACCTTTTGTATCTTTTCCGTGGCTTCCGGCTTCTGATCTAAAGCAAGGAGAATAGGCACAATAAGAATAAGGTAAATCTTGTTCGTTCAAAATTTCATTATTAAAATAGTTAGTCACCGGAACTTCGGCCGTTGGAATTAAATAATAATCAGTGCCTTCTAATCTAAAAACATCTTCCTTAAATTTAGGAAAGTTCCCCGTCCCGTAAAGGCTTTGGCTATTAACGATGAATGGTGGAATCATCTCGGTATAACCATGTTTTTCAGAATGCTCATCCATCATGTATTGAATTAAAGCTCGCTCTAGCTTAGCGCCCGCCCCTTTTAAAAATGTAAATCTGGCTCCGGTTACTTTTCCTGCACGTTCAAAATCTAATATACCTAGTGCTTCGCCTAAATCACCGTGCTCTTTAGGTTTAAATGAATATTTTCCAGGTTCACCAACAGTTTTTACTAATTTATTTTCGTCTGCACTTTTTCCGGCAGGGACAGAAGATTGCGGCTTATTTGGTATGATAGATAATAAATTTTGTACTTCTTGATCGGCAGCTTGAGCTTCCAATTCCATGGCTTTTACTTGGCCAGCTAATTTTCCCATCTGCTCGATTAATGAAGCAGCGTCTTCACCTTTTCGCTTTAATTGCGCAATTTCCCCACTGACTTTATTTTGTTGGGATTTTGCGGTTTCCGCTTGAGTAATCAGTTCTTTTCTTTTTCGATTAAATTCTAAAATTTGATCTAATACCGCCGTATCCATTCCGCGGTTAAGAAGACTTTTTCTGTATTCATCTAGGTAAGAAGGACCACTTTCGTCCTTCTTCTCGAGCAACTTAATATCGATCATCTAGCCTCCTGGAGCGACCAGAATATACATGCGAAGCAGTTGCGCGGTCAAAATACAGATGAGGTCAAAAATCAGAATTTGGGGTAATCCCCAGTCTTTAGATACTCTAAAGAAGACTAGTAAGGCCATGGCCATAACAAAAATCAAAGAAAAGGTGCCGTAATGAATCAATTCCTGAAAAATCAGACCCAACGTTAAACCTAATAAGAGACCTGTGATGATCCTAAGTACCAAGCACGTCATTTTTAATGAAGTACTTTGAATTCCCGTCTTCATCTGTCCTGCTAAGTTATTCATTTGGTCTGAAATTCCCATCGTTATCCCCCTAATTGTCTGATCATATCTTCAACGCTTCTTCGGTCGTTGGAGTTCGGTGAAAGTTCTAGGTACATCCGGTATGACTTTACGGCTGCAGCACCATCGCCTCTAATTTTAAACAAAGCACCCTGCTCTTTATAAATATCAGGATATCCACTTTCTAGCGAACGAGCTAGGTCTAACATGTCTTGCGCGACATCAAGAGAACCGGACATCCGGTAGCAAACAGAGGCTTTAACATAAATGGTGGCATCCTGAGATCGAATTTTAAGAGCGTTCGCGTATTCCGCCGAGCAATCTTGATATTGTTTTCTGGCAGAATAAATTTCAGCGATTGTGATGTAAGTTTCCGCAACTCGGGGGTTTAGCTTTTTCTCTTCTTGGGCCGCGACCAAAGCCTGGTCCCAGTTCTGTAATTCAGCGTAAGCTTTCGCAATGGCTAGATTGGAACGCGGGTACATCGGATTAACTCTTCGAACGCGAAGAAAATTATTTAATGCCTCAGTTGGACGGGCAGTTTCAAAATATATTTGCGCTGCCTGATAAGTAGCTTCGGCATCTGTAGGATCAATGACTGCCGCTGATAAAAAAGCTTTCAATGCTTGGTCATTAAATCCAAGTGCTTTTAAGGACGTTCCTAATCCTAAAAAGGCCCGTTTATTTTTTGGATCCGCAATTGTGATTTGCTCGTAGAGCTCCTTAGCTTGGGAAAATCTATCTTCGCTACTATATAAATCTGCAAGTGCTAATCGGTAGGCAGTCGTAACCGGATACTTACCAATTAAATCTTTAAAATAACTAATTCCGACATCGATGCCACTTCCGGATGCCATTGTTTGGCCATAATTTATTTGTGCTTCCGTATTTGTTGAATCAAGTTCAACTGCTTTTGTGGCATACCGAAGTGAATCTCTTAAAAATTGTTCTTTCTTTTGCATGTCAGACTTTGTAACGGGCACCATGGTCAGAGCTTGATTACGATATGCTTTAGATAAAATCACATACGTATCAGGATCAGCATCAAATGCTTTCATCGCCCTTAATCCAAAATTAGTAGCACCTTGAAAATTGTTTTTTCTTAACTCCACTTGTGCATAACCGCGCATCACTTCGTGGCTGTTTGGTGCAATTTTACTGGCATTGTTTAAAATTTGATTAGCTCCAGTAAAATCGAATCTCTGAGAAAGATAGTCAGCTTGAATAACGTAAGCCTGAACAAGTTTAGGCTCTGCTTTGGTTGCTTTCTTTAACCACTCGATGGCTTCATAACTTTGATACAATTGCCACAGGCATTGAGCAGCTTTCATTGCAGCGGTTCCGAATTTTGGATTAGCCTCAAAAGCTGCTTTGTATTCGGCCTGGGCTGACAAACAATCACCTGACCTTGCGTATTGATCAGCTCGGATAATTAAATCTTCATTTTGATTTAACTGAGATGAAACTTTATCTGATCCACCTAATCGCAACACCAATTGTTTTAATTCTTTAGAACTTGGGTTTAACTGAAGTGCTTTTTCAGCAAAAGACTTGGCTTGGGATATATCCCCTTTTTCGGAATGCATTTCGGCCATAATTCCGTAAGCTTCTGCTGTAAGGGCCCGTGGCGCGCGGTTAGACATTTTTAGTGCGGCCTGAATTAAATTCTGACCCGCCGTCAGTTGTTTAAAATCACGGTATTGCAGAATACCCAAGCTTAAGATTGCTTCGTAGTGGCCCTTATTTTTTTCTAAGATTTTTTGATACGTACTTGCGGCTTCATTAAGTTCTTTTTTATAGGTATGAACTTTTCCAAGTATCACACTGGGCCTTGTCCACCGCGGCCAAATTTCCTGTGCTTTTTCTAAAAATGCTTTTCCTTGTAAATAATCTGATTCAGAAACCAGTAATAATCCCCGTAAGTAATAAACGATGGGAAGAATTGAAAATTGATTTGTACTGTTTAATAAACTCTCTAACGTAACTTTAGCTTCGGCGTTTCTTCCCCCTAAGTACAACCTTGCAGCTTCACAATAGAAACCTTCTGGGCTTGTTACATTGAGTGACCTTGTACCTTGAGCTAAGAGCTCAACAGTTTTTATGTCTTCAGAATCTTTATAGCTGTATTCCCAAAGCTCGATATACACGTAACAAAGTAAGCCGCGATAACTCAAATTTTGCGGGTTTGATTCAATTAAGGAGGTTAAAATTGTTTGAGCTTCTAGCCAATTTTTAAAAGTGTCTTTTTCAATATTGCCCAACGCAAGGGCCGTTTTTTTCTTTTGAACGTCTTCTGCATCAGGGCTTCCCGATTTTCCCTTCGGCCTAGCCAAATGAATACGATCTTGTGTCGAGGTATCCACAGAGTTATCCATCAGATTCCACAACAACAAAGCACCGATAATAAAAAATATAGCAAATGGTAGAACCTTTTTAATGACTGCTTCTTTTTCAATTTCTTCGGTGTTCTGAACATTGATAACAACTGAACTCTTAGCAGGAGTTGCCTTTGCGTAGTAATCCAAGTTTTTATGTTTTTGTTTTGGTTGCTTTAATTGATCAACCCGCAATGAAGGTGGTTCAATGATTTCCGTAATACCAGTATTTTCTTCCGGCTCCCCGGTAGACTTTTTCTTTGATCGCTTGGTTAATTTTGTTTTCTCTTTTTTCGAAGCTGGGCGCGGCTTTGTCGAAGGTTTCGGTCCCTCAAGTTCGTTGACTATTTTTTGATAAAATTCTGGGATCTCGGCAACTTTTTGCCACCGCTCTCCGGGATGTGCCGTGATAGCTTCGTCACCCGTGAGTCGGCCCTCTTCTATCATAAGAAGTACTTCTGCACTTGTGCTTGGCGGGCTTAAGCGACCGCCGGGCATACGGATAATCCAACGTTGTGATTTCATTCTAAGTATTCATTTTGAATAAAGGGTTCCTTCCCGTCACTGGACTTTGGTACCAAAATGGTGAAGTGGTTCCACTTTGGAGCTAAAAACCCGCCTTAAACCTTGGAAATCATTGGTTTTTACGTGGCATACGTCTTGCTTTAGTATGATTTCATGATTAAGAACGTGCTTATCTTACTTTATGTTTTCGGAGTTCTCTTCCTCTCTGCTACTGCAAAGGCTGAAGTTAACATCACCGACGCAGTTTTTAATGCAAAGTTACAACAAGTTTCTGTTGAAGGAATTCATGATCTTGCCGGTGCAATTGAATTAACTCCGGTGTTAGTTGAAATGCAGGGTAATGATGTTCTTTTAAGTATGGAGCCAAGCTGTGGACGCAGTTGCCACTTTTCTACAGAGAAATCTTTCGCAACTATTTTTGATGTAGCAGATTTAGGTCTTACTCCTGGTATTAGCTATAACTTATATGTTTTAGAAAATAAGGTTCCACGTTTTCTAGGTTCAGTAAAAACGAATCACATTAATGTAGAGCCTCAACATGATTTATTAGAAGGTGTTTTATCCAAAGCTGGCAGTGAACTGGTACTCGTAATTGGGAATGAAACCATTTACCTAGCAGTCCCTCCCCAAGTTAACGTTGATCAGTTTTTGGGTAAACACGTTGTAGTAAGTGGTTTTGAAAATGTATTTAACTTAGTGGATAGCGACACTAAGGTTAGCCGCATAGCTAACTGGGCCGCTTCGAGTAAGGCTAAGTTTTACGTTTTGAGCATCGCTGAATCCGACATCTTGTAATCCTCTTTACTCTCGACCCCTCCTGAGTAAAGAGTCCCTTTGCCTCGTTGGCCCCTCCCAACGAGGCTTTTTTTTGCCCGCTGGAATGTTTTTAAGAAAATTTAAAATGGTAATTCAGATCCTAACTAGGATGATTCTTTGGCACGTACAGATTGCGCGCCTAATTTAGAAAGCTTTGCCTCTAATTTTTCATATCCACGATCTAAGTGATAAATACGATTCACGGTAGTTTCACCTTTTGCCGCTAATCCTGCTAAAACCAGTGAAGCACTGGCGCGCAAGTCAGTAGCCATCACTTGGGCACCTTGAATAGATTTTGAACCCCGTACAACGCAAACCTGCGCTTTAGGGGTAATATCAGCACCCATTCGGAGAAGCTCATTCACGTGCATAAAGCGATTTTCAAAAACGGTTTCAGTTATTACGCAGGTACCTTGAGCCAAAGTCATAAGCGCCATGTACTGAGCCTGAAGGTCGGTTGGAAAAAGTGGATGAGGTGCTGTCGTTACGTCAACTGCTTGCCAGTTAGGAACAGATTTAACCAACATTGTATCTTTAGTAGTTTCAATTTTAAATCCGCACTCTCGCATCTTATGAGTGAAAGATTCTAAGTGATCAGGGCGACAGTTTTTAACTAATACTTCACCGCCGGTAATTGCTCCGGCAATCAACAAAGTTCCGACTTCAATACGATCAGGAATTACCCGGTGACGAGACGGCTTTAAAGATTTCACTCCCTCGATCCGGATCAAACTTGTTCCGTGACCCGTAATTTTCGCACCCATCTTATTTAGGTATTCGGCCAAATCAGAAATCTCGGGCTCTTTTGCCGCATTTTCTAAAATGGTAACACCTTCTGCCAGTGATGCGGCCATCATCATATTTTCGGTTCCGCCGACGGTTACCTTTTCAAAAAAGTAGGTCGCGCCCTGAAGTTTTGGGCAACTTGCATGAACATAACCTTCTTTTAGCTCCATCTGTGCACCAAGCGCGCGCATTCCATCTAAATGAAGATCAATTGGTCTACTGCCGATCGCACAGCCGCCAGGCATTGATACTGTCGCTTCACCGAATCGGGCTAAGATCGGTCCCAGGCATAAAATACTGGCGCGCATTTTACGAACTACATCGTAGTCAGCTTTATGAGTCGTCAATTCCCGAACACGAATTTTTAAAACTGAATTTTCAAATTCCGTTTCGCAGCCAAATGTTTCAAGTAAAGACCTAGCAGATTTTACATCGGCTAAGTCAGGAACGTTTTCAAAAATGTGTTCACCTTCGGCTAATAATGAAGAAAACATTAAAATAAGCGCAGAATTTTTTGCACCACCAGCTGAAACTTCACCGTGTAATGGTGTTCCACCTTTAACAATAATTTTATCCATTTTTTGTACCCTTAATGAATCGATCGTGACCGGAAAGATCCTTTACCACTTTAACGTCAGAGAAAAGATTTGTAGATAAAAATAATTTAGAGGTCTCGTTGGCTTGAGTATTTCCCATTTCAAAAATCATAATTCCTGGACTTTTGAGAAGGGGAGCATATTTCCGGGCCCAGGCATTGATGAAAAATAATCCATTTTCAGATGCGAATAATGCTTGTGAAGGTTCAAACTTCTTTACTTCGGCTTGAATGTTAGGATCATCAGCGGAAATGTAAGGCGGATTTGATACAATAATATCGAACGATTGGGTGCTTAATGTACTTAAGTCCAAAGTCGTTGCGTCAGCGCATATAAACTGAAGTTGGTCTTCACTAATTTCTAAATTTTCAGCGTTTATGGAAGCCACTTCCAAAGCATCTTCAGAAACATCTACAGCAGTAACCTTGCTATTCGGATATTCTTTACTAAAAGTGCAGGCAAGAATTCCACTGCCGGTCCCTAGATCTAAAATTGAATACGCTTTATCTTTATCTGGAAAAAAATTTAGCACCTGCTCCACTAAAGTTTCTGTTTCTGGACGCGGAATTAAAACATTCGAATTAACGATGAAATCGTGACGGTAAAATACCTTTTTACCAATAATATAAGCTACCGGTTCGCCTTGCGACCGGCGTCTCACGCTGTCGCGGCACTTTGTAATTTGTGTTTCATCAAGTGGCTTTTCGAAATTTGTGTAAAGTTCGATACGTTTTAATCCCAAGGCTTCGGATACTAAAATTTCTGCATCCAATCGAGCGCTCTCAATATTTTTATCTTTAAAGAACTGAATAGTTTTATTTAACAGCTCTTGAATAATCATTGGTTAGTTTGCTTTTTAAGTGCTTCGGCCTGGTGGTGGGCAACAAGTGGATCAATTAGAATCTGAAATTTCCCACCCATTACTTCATCAAGTTGATGAACAGTTAAACCAATGCGGTGATCCGTGATACGTGTTTGTGGAAAATTATAAGTTCTAATTCGCTCGGACCGATCGCCTGTACCAATTTGATCTAACCTTGTGTCAGAAGCTTCTTTTCGGGCCCGCTCTTCTTCGATTAAATTTAATTTTGCATACAAAATTTGAAAGGCTCGTTCTTTATTCGAGTGTTGGGATTTTCCCTCTTGGCAGTGAACCAATATCCCAGTTGGAATATGGTGAACGCGCACGGCAGATTCCGTTCTATTAACCGACTGTCCACCGGCACCACTGGCGCGCATAACATCGATTTTGATATCTTTCATATCAATCTTAACTTCTTTTTCGTCTACTTCGGGAATTACAGCGACGGTAACAGTTGAGGTATGAATTCGACCTTGTGCTTCGGTTTTAGGAACTCGTTGCACACGATGTACTCCACTCTCGTATTTTAATTTACTGTAAACTGATTCACCTGAAACTGAGGCGATGATTTCTTTTGCTCCGCCGACATTGCCTTCGGAAAAAGACATCATTTCAACTTTCCAACCCAGGTTACTAGCGTAGTAAGCGTAACCGCGAAAAAGTTCATCGGCAAAAAGTGAAGCCTCATCGCCCCCTGCGCCCGCACGGATCTCTAAAATGATGTTTTTGTCATCGTTCGGATCTTTTGGTAGTAAGAGGATTTTTAATTGCTCTTCGATTGGAGGAATAGAGGATTCCAATCCGCGATTTTCTTCTTTAAGAAGCTCGCGCATTTCTTCATCATTTTCCGTCGCAAGAAGTGCTTTGTTGTCGTCGAGATTTTTTTTCTTGTTCTTGTAGTCGCGGTAAACCACCACAACTTTTTCTAACTCAGATAATTCCTGCATTAAAGATCGGTATTGTTTTTGGTCTGAGGCAATATCCGGCCGTTGAAGTGACATATTCACTTGTTCGTAGCGGGATTCAACTTCGTCGAGCTTGGAAAACATAGGTCCTCAGGAGATACCGTAAGGGTTTTATTGGCAAGATGCTGGATGCCAGTGCTGCAAATAAAAAGGCCCTTCGTAATAAAGGGCCTTTTCCAAAATGAACAAAATGTGTAGCTAAGCTTTTTTAGCGTATTTTTTCTTAAAGCGATCGATTCTTCCTTCAGTATCCATTACACGTTGCTTACCAGTGTAGAAAGGATGGGAAGCAGAAGAGATCTCCACTTTAATCATTGGGTATGTTTTTCCGTCTTCCCAAGCGATTGTTTCTTTAGAATCCAAAGTTGAAGTTCCAAGGAATGCGTAATCACAGGAAATGTCTTTGAAAACAACTTCACGTGTTTTTGGATGAATATCTTTTTTCATGGCTCACCTTCTTTTTATACGAATAGGATATTGAGCTATCACAACTCAATATGCCTTGTCGACGATTAATTAATACTACGCGTTATTTCCACCCATGGCAGACAGGAATTGAGTGTTGGATTTGGTCTGTTGAACCTTACCAATCAAGAATTCCATGGCATCAACCACGTTCATTGGAGCTAACACCTTTCTAAGGATCCAAAGCCGGTTTAAATCGGCCTTATCAATTAGTAAGTCCTCTTTACGAGTCCCTGATTTATTGATGTCCATACAAGGGAAGATACGTTTATCCATTAATTTGCGGTCTAAATGGATCTCGGCGTTACCGGTACCTTTAAATTCCTCGAAAATAACCTCATCCATTCGCGATCCGGTATCAACCAGCGCGGTAGCGATAATGGTTAAAGACCCACCTTCTTCAATGTTTCGGGCAGCTCCGAAGAATCTTTTTGGTTTATGAAGGGCATTGGAATCAACCCCCCCTGATAAGATCTTTCCAGATGGTGGAACGACCGTATTGTAAGCTCGAGCTAAACGAGTAATAGAATCCAACAAAATCACAACGTCATGTTTATGTTCAACAAGTCGTTTTGCTTTTTCTAAAACCATCTCGGCCACTTGAACGTGACGAGTTGGTGGCTCATCGAAAGTTGAGCTGATAACTTCACCTTTTACGGATCGGGACATATCAGTTACTTCCTCTGGACGCTCATCGATTAATAAAACGATTAATTTTACTTCTGGATGATTAATAGAAATAGCGTTTGCAACGTTTTGAAGAAGAACGGTTTTTCCCGTTCTTGGTGGAGCAACGACAAGAGCACGTTGTCCTTTTCCAAGTGGCGCCATTAAATCCACAACTCTGGTCGTAAATTCCAATGGTTCATGTTCAAGCTTAAGCCGCTCGTTAGGATAAAGCGGAGTTAAGTTATCAAATAAAATTTTATCTTTTCCGTGCTCTGAAGCTTCAAAGTTAAGAGTATCAACTTTTAGAAGCGCGAAATATCGCTCGCCCTCTTTCGGCGGTCTAACAGTTCCAGTAACAGTATCACCCGTTCTTAAACCAAAACGTCTGATTTGAGAGGGGCTTACGTAAATATCATCTGGTCCCGGTAGATAGTTATAATCTGGAGAACGTAAAAATCCGTATCCATCAGGAAGAATTTCTAGAACACCTGATCCGTAAATGTCCGTTCCTAAACGAGCCGCACGCTTTAAGATTTCAAAGATCATATCTTGTCTTCGTAATCCGGCAGCGTTTTCAATTTTTAATTTCAAAGCTAGTTCAGTTAGCTGAGTGATACTTTTTGATTTTAAATCTTTAGAGCTTAACCAGCTTTTTTCCTCTTCAGATAATTGGATATCTGCCAAATCTACTTCTGAATCAGATCTGTGATCATGGGCATCGTCGTTTCTCATGCCGTTTTGGTTAAATTCTCTTCTTTGGTTGTTATAATTATTTTGTGGTTTATGTCCACCACCGCCGCCGCCTCTGTCGCGATCGCGGTTATTGTCTCTGCCACCACCGCGGTTATCACGGTCACGGTTGTCTCGTCCGCCGCCGCCACCTTCGCGATTATTATCAAATCGTCTTGGAGGAGAAGGGCGAGGATTATTTTGTTGCTGTTGTTGTTGAGGAGCGGGCGCTGTTTGTTGTTGTTGGGGAGCATCTTGGGTGGCTTCGCCGGAAGTTGCTTCTGATTTTGGAGCTGCTTGTTCAGTTGGTTCTGATGCCCGAGAGCGCGAGGTTTGTGCGGCTTCTTTTTTTGGGGCAGCTTCTTGGCCAGAATCGCTGTTAGCGGCTGGTGTTTCTGCGGCTTTTGAATCATCGGTGGATTTAGAAACACGGGGACGCTTAGGTCGAGCAACTTCTGCTTGAGAATCTTTTTTATCGGCGGCCAAAATTTAACTCCTTATGGGATTTAGTCTTAAAGACAAAAGAATTTACCAAGGTTTCGGTGAACGTAGAGAAAACTACTTCACCCAATCTGCTTTAAAGGGGTCATTTCTGTCAATTAAAACATTAGGTGGGCTTTGGGGAGGTAATAATTTTACCTCCAGGCTTAATTTGGGCTAATTTAAGGCATTGAAATTACTAATTTATCGCCAAGCAATCTGGGAAATATCAAATCCATAATCGGTTATGGATGAGTCTGATTTTAGAACGATTTTCACTTTATCTCCCTGAATCGTTTCCGAAAAAACACCGTTATGTTCACCTGATAAACTTTGAACTAAGACCCCTTGGGAATTATAGATCTGAATTTCATCAAACTTCTTTTCGGTCTTAATTTTATCGAAATATATCGAGATGGTTTGAGCGCCAGGTACTTCCATTTCCCAGCTTTGAGATAAGTCATTGGTGTAGGGGTGAATGGAACTAATTTGATTTTGGGTTTTGGCCCAATAAAACGGATCTTCCAAGTCTGGATCTGGCTTTTTATTGATTAATGCCGCATACGCATCGACTATTCCACCAGTTGATACCTGGCCTCTTAATTGGGCTAGAGGGCGTGCCGTTTCAATGATCCGATTTTTTAAATCCTGATAATTAAGATGATTTTCATATGATTTTAAAAGTGCGGCAACGGCTGATACGTGAGGTGTGGCCATCGAAGTACCGGACCAAGCTTCGTAGCTCCAATCCCCGGACGACGATTTCGCTACACTTAAAATATTTACTCCGGGTGCTGCGATTTGAACCGAAGCCACTCCGAAATTGGAAAAGGTAGCGAGCTTACCCTTATTATCAATAGCGGCGACTGATATAATATTGTCGATCGCATAACTTGCAGGATAATACGTGGCCCCGACTCGCACGATAAAACAAAGGGTACTGGCAGGACAAATTCCGTCGCCACTACCCAATATGATTATTCTCCATCCACCCCCCTCAGTTTTAGAAACGATAT
>JAZKJI010000132.1:0-214 GCA_040384405.1 Bdellovibrionota bacterium | reverse complement strand
AATAACACACCTTTTTCCCGGGATCTTTCGATAGATTGTTTTAGCAATTCAGAAAAAGCACCGCCGCCCCAGCTGTTATTCATAATTTGCGCGCCATTATCTGTGGCGTAGTTAATTGCTCTGATTGCATTTTCGAGTGTGCCAGAACCAGATTTATTTAAAAACTTTACTCCCATCAATTTGACGTTCCAATTGACTCCGGCAATTCCAACAC
>JAZKJI010000131.1:0-11612 GCA_040384405.1 Bdellovibrionota bacterium | reverse complement strand
AACCCGCAACCTGCTGATTACAAATCAGCTGCTCTACCAATTGAGCTAAACCAGCCTTGCACAAACGTCGTAGTGCTCTAACCGAACTGTTTTAACGAAATAGGGGGCTCGGAGTCAAAAGGAATTATGAACTGGATTTCTGACGAGCTGTTTCAAATAAGGCCATTGCCGCCGCGTTTGAGACGTTGAAACTTGCTGATTTTTCGAGCTGCGGAAGCTTCACCAGTTCGTCGCAAACTCGCTCGGTTGTCACTCTCATACCGGAGTCTTCTGCACCCAAAACCCAGATCATTCTTTCAGGGAATTTCACTTGGTGGATTTCCTTCTCGGCTTTGTGGGAAAGTCCGAAAACCCAGAAGCCAATTTTTTTTGCCTCTTCGTTAAATTGGGCTAGGTTCGGAACTGTAACAACCGGAACGTATTCTGCCCCACCGCAGGCAACTTTATGAACTGTGGGAGTAAGCCCCACTGCCCGATCTTGGGGAATGACAACCGCGGAAACACCTAATAACCATGAGGTTCTTAGAATTGCGCCTAAATTATGGGGGTCTTCAACTCCGTCCAAAATTAGCAAAGTTTGGTATTTTTCATCACCAACATTTGATAATTCCCATTTAGGTCCAGTTTTAACAAACAAACAGGCGCCCTGATTGCCTGGATAAGCAGCTTTTAATGCTTCGTCAGGTTTAATTTCAATTTGAATTTTTTTGGAGTTGGCTTCTTTTTCCAGCTCGCGCAAATCTTTGGAAGATTCCCAAGTCCGCGACAACCACAGAACCGCATCTCCGCTTGATACTTTTTTGATCGCCTCGACAACAGCGTGATGACCCGCAACTAAACGGGGAAATCGTTTTTGGATTTCTTTGACGTCAGAATTTTTCTTTTGATCCGGAGTGAAGGATCCGGAACTTTTTGGCCCACGAACTTCCATCGACGGACCCCGTTGGGAATTTCTGCCATTGGCAGGACGCGACGGTTTTCGCGAATTTCCACCGCGGGAAGGTTCTGAACGTTGGGAAGTGGAACGATTAGATCTTTTTTGCATCGAAACCTTTAATTATAAATCAAAATGGTTAACAAGAAAACCAAGTGCCCGTTCACGAGGCGAAGTTGATTCAATTATTGGACGTCCAACCACATAAGCCGAAGCACCGCCCTCTAAAGCTTCTCGAGGCGAGGCCGTTCGCTTTTGATCCTGTGATAGGTCATGTGGGTGGCGAATACCCGGTGTCACCACGTAGAGGCCTTTGCCTTCGGTTAAAGGCAAGTCTTGCGGTGAACAAACAAGGCCGGTTAACCCACTGGCTTTCACATCATCGATTAACTGGGAAATATTTTTTGATACTGGTTCCGCGGATAATAGTTGGGAGCGATTCTTTTCATCAAAGCTTGTTAACATAGTTACGCACAAAATTTTGAAAGGCCGTACGGAGTTTAATTCCGCCTCTAACGCCGCCAAAGAAGTTAAATGATCTTTTCCAGCTAGTGCGTGCACGGTTACAAAAGTTGCCCCAGCCTCAAAACTTGCCTTCACCGCTGACTGCATCGTCGAAGGAATATCGAAATACTTCATATCGACAAAAAGTTTTCCGTAGGCCGTGATCTTTTTTAGTAACTCACTTCCGTAACGAACAACTAATCTTGGGCCAACTTTGAATCCCGCCGCGATGTCTTCTAGCTGTTCACACATTTTTAGTGCCGCGACATCAGTATCTACATCCAGTGCCGCAATCAATGGATTTTCAAGGTAAGGGCGCCAGATTTCTTTGCTCGACGGTTCACGAACTAAGGATAGACTCATTAAGCATTCCCTTCCAGTTGTGCGACTTTTCCGCCCGACTTTTCGATCGTTCCAAGAAACGCCGATAATTGAACTTTATTCATCTGTTTCTGACGACGACTTACAATTTCAATCTCACCGTTCGCTAAACTTTTTGCGCCGACATTTATTCTTAACGGCATTCCCAATAGATCAGCATCTTTAAATTTAAATCCCGGGCGCTCGTCACGATCATCAACAAGGACGTCGTACCCTTTTGCTTCCAATTGTTTTTCCAATTGATCGACAACTTTATTCACTTCTTCGCTTTTTATATCAAGATTACAAATATGCACATGGAAAGGTGCTACTGACTCTGGCCAAATAATTCCATCGGCATCATGGCTTTGTTCGATACAAGCTTGAACTGTTCTAGTTACACCGATTCCGTAACATCCCATTTCAAAGGGTTTTGCTTTTCCTTGGTGGTCCAAGAAATTCGCTTTCATTTTTTCAGAATATTTTGTTCCTAAGTAAAAAACGTGACCTACTTCGATTCCACGATATGGAATCAATTTCCCAGAGCTCTCTGGACACTTATCCCCTGCTTTGGCCATTCGTAAATCAGCGACGGAAGTCGCTTTAAAATCACGATCGGAATTTACGTTTTTTAAATGATGATCGTCCTCGTTTGCACCGACGATAAAATTCCGCATCAGACTGACACCTGTGTCCATATATACAGGGATTTTCAAACCCACTGGTCCGCACGACCCAGGCCCAGCGCCCGTAACTTCTTTGATTTCGGCATCTGTTAACATTCTTGGCGGATTGGCCAATCCAAGGTGATTTTTAACTTTTACCGGATTTACTTCGTCAGAGCCCCTTAACAAAACTGCGATTGCTTTTAAAGATTTGTCTTTTGGATCAAAACCTTCGTTTGCGCTGTAAAATATAGTTTTCACCAGTTTCGAAGCTGGGATATCCAGAGATTTGGATAATGCATCAATAGTTTTTAATCCCGGAGTTGAGAACTTTTCCATTCCTTGCGGAGAGCTTTCATCTTGTTTCGCATCGGCATCAATTGCCGGGCATACCTCGATATTTGCGGCGAACTGAGTTGTATCACTGACAAGTAATGCATCTTCACCGGCCTCTGCCAGTAATTGGAATTCGTGGGTTTGGCTTCCGCCGATATTTCCCGCATCTGCCTTAACAACCCGGTATTGTAAACCTAAGCGGTCAAAGATGGCCTGGTAAGCTGCGTACATAACATCGTAGGTTTTTAATGCGCGTTCTTTATCCGCATCAAAACTGTACGCATCCTTCATCGTAAACTCACGTCCACGCATTAAACCAAATCGCGGGCGGATTTCATCACGGTACTTCGTTTGAATCTGATAAAAGTTTTTTGGCAAATCTTTATAAGATCGCAAATCGTTTCTTACGTAATCAGTGATAACTTCTTCATGGGTCGCGCCTAAACAAAACCAATGAGAATTTCGATTTTGGAATTTCAACAGGCCAGGACCCATTTCTTCCCATCGATTTGTCTCTTCCCATAATTCCCGGGGATGAACGACCGGCATTGATACTTCGATACAAGAGCGCTTGTTTAATTCTTCCCGGATAATGTTTTCGAATTTCCGAATCGCGCGAAGTCCGATGGGACCATAGGTATATAGACCGGGCCCGATCTTCTTAATGAAACTTCCGCGAATCATTAATTTGTGACTGACGATTTCGGCATCACTTGGTGCCTCTTTCAACGTTAGGATGTGAAATTGGCTCCATTTCATGAATTGACCTCGATGCCGTACGCTTTAATTTTACGATGTAGATAACTGCGCTCGAGCCCGATCATTTCGGCAGTGCGGCTGATATTTCCACCGTTTTCAGAGATTTTTTTAGTTAGATATTCTTTTTCAAATTGTGCGCGAGCTTCGCGGAATGTGCGCATGTCTGTTGCGGATGATGATTCACTTAAGCCCGCAAACTTCACATCATGAACATCAACGAATTCGCCCGGAGTCAGAATATATACTCGCTCGACGAAGTTTTTAAGTTCACGCACGTTTCCTGACCAAGGATAGGACTGCATAACTTCCAAGGATTTTTCCGAAAACACTTTACGGGACTCTCCGCTTTCGCGGCAAAAGTGATCACTGAAAGCAGAGATTAACGAAGGGATGTCTTCGGGATGAAGTCTTAGTGGTGCAATTACCAACGATTGATTATTTAAAACGAATCTTAGGTCTTCGCGCAATTGGTAGCCCATGCTGACTTCGCCTTCGTTTTGAGTCGAAGATAAAATCAATCTGACGTCAGCTTTTAAAATAGCCGTAGAGCCAAAGCGTTTGAACTCCCCAGTTTGCATATAATGAAAAAGTGCTGCTTGTACCGGTAATGGGATTAGATCTACTTCTTTGATAAAAAGAGTTCCGTTGTCAGCCAATTCCAACTTACCTTTTTGGCCCTTGTCTAAACCTGGTAATGAACCTTTTTCGGCGCCAAATATTTCGACTTCGATTAGGTCTTCCGGAATATTCATGCAGTTAATTTCCACGAACGTTTTTCCTGCGCGGGAACCCATGTAATGGATATTTTGCGAAATTAAAGATTTACCGACGCCGGATTCACCCACCAACAAGACAGGCTTCACGTTTTCCGCGAACTGCGCCACTTTCTGTTTTACGTTTTTCATCTCTTGGCTTTCACCAATTAAAGCAACGCTTCGGCGGAGTTTATTTAGTAATGCAGATTTTTCTTCGCGCTCTTGCATGAAGCTTTGAATATTTGAAATAACGATTGAAATTTTATCCATGGAAAGTGGTTTTTCAATAAAGTCCCACGCCCCAATTTTTGTCGCCTTCACCGCAGTTTCGATTGTTCCGTGGCCGGAAATCATAACGTATTCAGCTTGAGGAAAATCTTTTCTCGCGCGCTGAAGTAACTCGATTCCGTCGATCGACCCGGGCATCCAGATATCCAAGAAAGAAACGTCAGGCCGGAAATCACGGATCATCTCTAAACCGGATTCGCCATCATGGGCGGTCTTAACTTCAAAACCTTCGTCCATCAATGCGGCGCTCATTACTTCGCGAATAGGTGCTTCATCATCGACGATTAAAATCTTTAACACGTTAACTCCTTAAAACTTGTGAAACACGTTTCACTTCCGCAAACTTTTACGACACCGATCGAGGCTGCCAACTTTCCTGGGACTGTATCGGAATTTCTATCAACATCTGGGTTCCGACCGGCTCGTTAGCTAAAGCGCGAATGAAACCATTATGGTCTTCTACGATCCTTTTGACAATAGCTAGCCCGAGCCCCGTTCCGTGGGTTTTTGTGCTGTAATAGGGCTCAAATACTTTTATTCGGTCTTTTTTGTGGATCCCACTTCCGTTGTCACTGATCGTCATCCGCAAAATTCGTAGATTTTCATCGAAGTCAGCCCGAAAGACGATTTGGGGGAACTCTACTTTTTCTACCGCGGAAATGGCGTTATCAATCAAATTTACAAACACCCGCTTCATTTGGTCGCGGTCAAATTTAAACATTGGCAAATTGGGCGCAAGTTCCAATTCCAGTTTTACTTTTGGATGAGCGTCTTTAAAAACGTTCATGCTTTCGGTAATCGTTTGTTGGATCGAACCAGGGCTCAGTTTTGTTTGCGGCATTCGCGCAAATTGCGAGAACTCGTTCACCAGATTTTTCAAATCATCAACTTGCTGGATAATCATTCGAATTGAATCGTGAAACGCCGGATCTTTAATGGATTCGCCAAATTTGCGATGCATTCTTTCCGCAGCTAAACGGATTGGCGTTAGCGGATTTTTAATTTCATGAGCAATACGTCGCGCAACTTCGGTCCACGCCGCCGCCCTCTGGGCATTTAAAATAGGAGTTAAGTCATCGAATACGACGATGGTTCCGATTTCCCGGCCACCTTCTTCATCGCGCAACAATGCAAGACTCATCAGGAGCGGAACGTTTTGATCATTGATTTGAATTGAAAGTTCTTTTTGGACGGACTCTAGATTGTTTTCCTTAAGTGATCTTTGAAGCTCGAAAAATGTTCGAAAATATTCTGTCGTCAATAACTCACGGACTGGTCTTCCGATAAATCTCTGCGAATCGATCTTTAACAAATCAGCGGCATGCCGATTTATGGTTGTGATTCGTCCCGAATCATTAACTGAAATTACTCCGGTACTGACGTTTTTCAGAATTACTTCCAAGTAGTGAAGCGTTTCCTGAAGATTGGTTTCGGATCGCGCCAAGTTTTCCGTCATTTGGTTAAACCGAGTCACTAACGATTCGATCTCTTCACTGCCTGATGTGATTCGAAGTGGTGTGTAATCCCCTTGGGTCACCCGCTCGGTGGCCTTACCCAGTTGAATCAGCGGAACCGAGAGTTGCTTGGCCCAGTGGAACCCGAACCAGGTCGCTGCCAATAAAATTACCAGGGTCATTAAAAATAAAATGATTAAGTAGATCGACTTCAATGGATACTGCAAAGGATTTACATCTTTAAATTCCCGGTAGGCCGATGTTACGTCGTTGATCTGGGTAACGAGCGACAAGGGAATAAAACTAGAGACAATAATCACACCTTTTTTACCATCCTGAACTGGAGTGATAACCCGTACTAAGTTACCTTCACCGAACTGATGAATTGTGCTGGCTTCGCTGCCCTCTTCCAAACCTTGTTCCAGAAACTGCGCGGCGGCCGTTGGAACATTACTTAAATGTTCTTCGGCCGAGGTAACCACAGTTCTTTCGGAAAGAAGAGATGGATAATATTCGATGGCATCGAGCGCGTATTGTTTTTGGAAATCTTGCAAGACCAAAGGAATTTGACTGGTGCGCGTGTTTGCAATGCTTTCAGCAATCTTTTTAGCGAAGTGGAAGTTTTTCTTTTTCGCATTAAAGTAAAAATAGTTCTGAACTTCTAGTGAGCTCTTAAGTACTCCCATAGTTTTTACGCTGAACCATTTTTCGAAACTGGAATTAATGTAGAAAACCGAGATAACAAACAATAAAAGCGTCGGAACGCTGCTGAATGTGACGAAGGCCACAACCAGCTTGGCTTTTAACTGGCTTCCGAACAGGCGGCTCTTTCTTTCGACAAAAGTCTTTACCAGATTCCTGAAAATCAGGAACAGTAAAAACAAAAGAATAATTATGTTAAAGTTAACTAGGCCGAAAAAGAAAATGCTGTGGTAAAACGGCAGTTGCTGGCTAGTAGAAAATAATTTGATTTCAAACCAAGTAAGAAAAACAAACGCGAAAGACAAAAGGAAAACGATTACGATTTCTCGTTTGCGTTTTCTTTTTTCAATCCCTGAGTTTGCTTCTGCCATGAATCCCCGACTATTTGGTTTGGCGAATATCTTTTAAAAGTCCGATCATTTCCAAAGTCACATGGGCCGCTTCCTCGCCCTTGTGTCCGTGGGAACCACCGACCCGGTCCATTGCTTGTTCTTCATTTTCAGTCGTCAAAACTCCGAACCCAATTGGTTTGCCGGTTTCAAGCATTAACGTGGTAATTCCACGCTCGACACTTTGGCAGACGTAATCAAAATGGGCGGTATCCCCGCGAATGACAGCTCCTAAGACAACGACCCCATCGCAACCTTTTTCAATAAGTGCTTTAGCAACGATGGGAATTTCCACGGCACCGGGTACTTTGTAACGGTGAATTTGTACATTTGCTTTTTCCAAAACCCGGATCGCACCTTCTTCAAGGCGAGACGTAATTTCTTCGTTAAATCTGGCGGTGACGACACCGATGTGAAGTGGTCCTGTAGACATTAGGGTTCTCCTTCAAAGAGCGGAATATTATCGACGATTTCTAATCCGTAGGCTTTAATTCCTACCCGTTTTTCTGGCTTGTTCGTAATCAATCGGATTTGACTCATCCCTAAAGCACGTAAAATTTGGGCGCCAACGCCGTAGTCACGCAAATCCATTGAACTGTGTACGTGGTTAGGCGAATCTTCATTGTTAGAAAATATACTTCTTAATTCAGAGGCAATGTGGGGACGGTTGTTTCCTCGTAATAGAACGACAGCGCCTTCACCTTGCTCGTCGATCTTTTTGAGACTTTGCTTCAGCGGCGAATCCGTATCCGACAAGGTCCAAAGAAATTCTTTTGGATAATGATCTAATTGCACGCGCACTGTTTGTATGGGGGATTTTAGTTCCCCTTTTTGGAAAACGATGTGCTCTACCTGATCCACTTTGCTGCGGAAAATTTTAATCGTCCAGTCTTTGCCGAAGTGGTTTTCAGGCTTAAATTGATCGACCATTTCAACTAAGGTGTCATGTTGAAGCCGGTACTGGATTAAATCGACGATAGTTCCGATTTTCAAATTATGAGTTTTGGCGAAAGTAAAAAGATCTTTCACCCGCGCCATTGTACCGTCACGATTCATCACTTCGCAAATGACTGCAGCGCAGTTTAACCCGGCTAAATTCGCCAGGTCGACACTGCCTTCGGTATGGCCTGCCCGTCGAAGTACTCCGCCGTTTTGCGCACGGATTGGAAAAACGTGGCCAGGAGTGTGAATATCGGAAGGCTTTACGTCAGGGTGGGAAGCTACCCGAATTGTGTGCGCGCGGTCTGCCGCAGAAATTCCGGTAGAAATACCCTCGGAAGCTTCGATACTGACCGTGAATGCGGTTTTATTCGGCGTCAGATTCATATCTTCACGAACCATCAACGGAATTTTTAATTTTTCAATTTGAGTCGTACTTAGTGCCAAACAAATTAATCCCCGCGCTTCTAAAGCCATAAAGTTGATCGCTTCAGATGTGACAAAATCAGCAGCGAGGACCAGGTCTCCTTCGTTTTCACGATCTTCATCATCAACCAGAATCACCATCTTACCTTGGCGAATGTCAGAAATTAATTCGGCAGTAGTGTTAAATTTTAAGTCCACGGATTTCCTTTAACGTTTTTCATGGTCTCGATGACCCCCCTTGCGAAGAAATCCACTTCGAAGGTTAGGGTATCGCCCGGTTTTAAAAATTGTAAATTAGTGCGGCTGAGGGTTTCTGGAATTAGACAAACTTCCAGTGCTTGGTCTTCAACATCGTTAACCGTAAGGCTGACGCCATTGAGGGTAATGCTGCCCTTCTTCCAAACGTAAGGACGGTAACCATCGGGAATTGATAAACGGATGACCCAAGAGGCAGTTTTATTGTCCACCGCTAGAACTTTCGTTACCGCATCGACGTGCCCTAAAACGAAATGTCCGTGCAGCCGCTGGCCGATTTGAAGTGATCGCTCGACATTTAGGGGCCGGGTCCAAAAAGTATTTTCAGCAGGACCTATAATTTTTAAGGTTTCTCGGCCTAGAGTAAATTTAATTTTCTTATCATCAAATTTTTCTACGGTTAAGCACACTCCGTTAACAGAAATACTGTCGCCGATCTTGATGTCGGTGAACTCCGGGGGGCGCTGAATGAAGATTGAAATTTCATGGGGTCCGTCGCTTTTTTCAAGCAAGGGAACGGAAACTTCGACTATTCCAGAAAACATAAACCCGTCCTACCACTTTACTGGTAGCACGGGCAATTAGATGCAGAGCAATAACTGGAGTATAATAGCTCGGAAACAACTACTTTTTAGAAGCTAACGCTTTTGGTGCAGCTTCACCGGCGAATTTGTACATTTTTACCTTAGCGCCAACTACTGGATCCAAAAAACGCTCCTTGATAGTTACGTAAGATAATTCATCGCCTAAACCGACAACTTCAACGATTGCTGAAGGCTTAATGGAAGCTCCACCGATGTAAGTTGAGTTACAGGCTTCACCTGACCATGCATGAAGATCATTGTAGATTGCCAATTGGTCGCCTACTTGAAGGCCCATGTTTGCCCCGCCGATGATTGCCAACTCGGGATCAAGATCATGAAGAACTCGAGTATACCATTCGTTTCCAGGTTTCCCGTCGCTGACTTGGCCTGCGATATTAAGAACTGCTTTAGTTAATGCTTTTTGCGTTACGGTTGCTAACGGAGTTGAACTCCAGTAATCAAGGCCACCGGCAAACGGCACTAAGTTTAACATGAAGTTAAGGTTAGTCTTGGTTTGTTTTTGGTCGATTGTCGTACTTGCTTTCACAAAGTTCGATAATGGATCAATGGCATTCATACTTAAATTTAACTGAGCGTATTCAACCTTAAAGCTTAAAGACCCGCCTAAGTTTGTCGTCGGTCCCGTTGGGCTATAACCGATTGATAGTCCGCCACCGCCAACTGCTTCGAAAGAATTGATCGAACCTGCTAAACTAAGTTGCGGAAGATTAATCATGCAACGAGCTTCGTTTGAAAAAGTTGGCTCTTGATAGTTTCCGCCATTTTTTTCAAGAACCCAATTTTCATACTGAGCTAAGTCTCCTGCTTTTAAACCTAAGTTAACATCTGAAAGATCAAGAGTTGATTTCGATTGAACTGGTGCCGCATCCATTGATGGAACGGTTGTTGTCGGAGTTGGTGCGATTTTAAAAGTGAAAGCTTGTGACTTAAATAATACCGAGTAAATCTGAGATGTAGCTACCCATTGAAAATCAAATGTTCCTGCCGTACCTAGGTTGATTGGTTTTGCATCGAGTCCTTTAAACTCTACTAATTTTTTTAATTGTCTTTTGTTTGCCGATGACTGCTGACAAGACTGGTTTCCCATACTCATCAAGCCAAGCAACGGAAGCATCATTACTAAACTCTTTTTTGAAATTTTCATATTCACTCCGAACTAAAAGTATTTACCCTGTCCAAATTATCGGAGTAAATAGCCGGAACTTCACGCAGGGTGCGGAAGTAGCCGGAATCAAAGAATTTTGCAGTATGATCGTTTCAACGTGGGGCGAACTAACTAATTGAAATCAGGGATTCAAAAATATGAGAGTGTCGAAAATATATTTTCCATCGACTAAAATTTCAACAAGCGGTCTTAGATGGAATTAGGATCAATCGGTCCTGTACAGAAAGTTTACGATAAAAAATAAAATAGGCGATGCCGGTATATTACCGGCACCAGTATTATGTTCGGGATTATTTAAACTCGAGCCCGGAACCTTTTCGTTCAACCTTTACCGTATCACCGGATTTTAAGGTTCCACCGATAATTTGCTTGGCCAAAGGATTTAAAACTTCGTTTTGTATCACTCGTTTTAAAGGCCGCGCTCCGTAAACAGTATCGTAACCTTTATCTGAAATATAATCCAAGGCCTCATCCGAGAATTTAACTTGGATTTTCTTTTCGCGCAGACGATCCATTACTTGGTCAATCTGTACACGAACGATTCCGCGAATCTGATCTTTACCAAGTGCATTGAAAGTTACCACTTCATCGATACGGTTCAGGAACTCGGGACGGAAGTGCGCTCGAAGGGCTTCTTGTACCCGCTTGTTTTTTTCGTCTTCGCCGAGTTTGGGATCGGCAATAAATTGTGAACCCATATTAGAGGTCATAACAATTAACGTATTTTTGAAATCAACTGTTCGACCTTGCCCATCGGTAAGGCGGCCGTCGTCGAAAACTTGTAGTAAAATATTAAATACATCGGGATGTGCTTTTTCAACTTCGTCAAGTAACACGACCGAGTAGGGCTTGCGACGAACTGATTCAGTTAACTGTCCACCCTCTTCGAAACCCACGTAGCCCGGAGGCGCACCCACTAAGCGCGCGACAGAATGTTTTTCCATGTACTCGCTCATATCTATACGAACGATGGATTGCTCGTCGTCAAATAAGAATTCAGCCAGTGCTTTAACGGTTTCAGTTTTTCCGACACCCGTAGGGCCCAGGAACATAAAATTGCCGATTGGTTTGCGGGG
>JAZKJI010000130.1:0-2603 GCA_040384405.1 Bdellovibrionota bacterium | reverse complement strand
TGCAACGACAGGATTTCAAGTTGGTTCATTTACTGCGGGCCAAGTTGCAGACGAAGATGCAGTTATCGGAAAAAGTGTCGAGCTTGCAGCGCAGGCCGTGTTCGCAAATTATATGCAGCTCAATGGAAAATTAGGCGAGTTAAGTTCAGCCGTTCCTGAGCGAACAATTCCTGATGCACTTTTACCGAAGGTGGTTAAGTTTGCGTAGAATCTGGGGGCCGCTCATCAGTTGGACTATCATCCTTACCAGTTTTCAAAACTGTGGTAAGCATTCGACCAGTGGCTCGGGCAGTAATGGCGTGAGCAAAATATTTAGCGGTGCAGTTAGTACGTGCGAGAAAGCATTGCCGGAACTTTACAGAACAACTTATTATCCATTATTAACTGGAAAATGTATTTCTTGTCATACGAATGGCCCCGGAATTGGAAAGTTCGGTCATCCTGACCTTACTACTTCCTATAATGCCTTTCGATCTATCGGCCGTACAAAGATTGATAATCAAGCGGTGAACGCAGCTCACAATCCACCTTACACCGGGGCAGTTAATCAAACTGCCATCAACAATTTCAAAACTGTTTGGACCCAAGCAGAAGCAGATGTTAAAGATTGCGAAATTAAATCTGGCTTCAGCGAATTTCCAGTAATTACAAAACAAATGACTGATCCAAAAATAGTTGCCAATGCCAGCAACCAAAGTCTTTGGGTAAAGTTAATATGGGATATGGATTTAAATCCAAACCCGGTAGCACTTAGAATTCCTCTTATCGTGACAATTGAAGCGCGCGTGGCTGTAATCGGCGGAATCCAGCGTGGGTACGAATTCAGAAATCCAACGGCAAAATTGAAAAGTGGAGCACCAGTAGTCATTGATGGAATATCAGTCATTATGAATGGTTATTATCAGACTGATATGACAGTTTATGAAAAAATTAA
The DNA here is from genome assembly GCA_040384405.1 of Bdellovibrionota bacterium. Taxonomy (GTDB): domain Bacteria; phylum Bdellovibrionota; class Bdellovibrionia; order Bdellovibrionales; family Bdellovibrionaceae; genus JAZKJI01. The sequence continues at coordinate 1,669 of JAZKJI010000130.1, read as the reverse complement.
CTTTCTTGTTAATTCCACAACTGAAATGAATATGGCTCCGGGCTACGCTTATGGTCTGGTGGTATTGCCCCCTTCGGCCACAGATAAAATCAGTCTAATGTTTGACGGAGTGTATGATTCAAGAGGTAAGAGCTTAGGCGTTGAAGCTGCACCTGCAGAGCCATCTACGCCTCCTCCAACATTTCCTCCGACAACGACGACTACGATGCCTGCACCTACAACTACAACGACGACAATGCCGGTGGTATTTACGACTTTTGCAGAATTGATTTCAACAGATCCGGCTAAAGGCGTATTTAAAAATAGCTGCTTAGGTTGTCACTCGGGTCCAACACCGCGAGCGGGACTTGATTTAAGTAATTACACGCAAGCTAAAGCTAATGCGGCCGAGATTGTATCTCGTACCATGAATCCTGATAACCCGATGCCGCCAACTGGGCTGCTGCCGCCGGATAAACAAACGGTCATCCAAAACTGGGTGAAATCAGGCGCTCCGCCATAATCGAAATAAAAAACGCTCCCAAAAGGAGCGTTTTTTTTTATCCGAAAACAATTCTATAAATTTATTTAGTCTTTTGAACTACGGTTTTCTTTTTGGCTTTTTTCTTGGTTTTCTTTGCGATTTTTTTAGAAGTCTTTTTACTTTTCTTCGCTACTTTTTTAGATGCCTTTTTCTTTGAATACTTTTTAGTGAAGTGCTTAGCGGCACTATCCCGTCCCACGGTCGGTTGTAACTCGGGTGGTATATCGGTCTTTTGAACAGACAGGGGGGCAAGGGGCTCTTCTTTATATGGTTGGGCAGTCTGGGCATCTACATTTTCTGGAGGCACTACGGAAGGCAAGGCAGGATAGGCCGTTTCCTGGGTCTCTTCTTGTTCAGGGGTAGAGGTACAGCCGGAGTAGGCAAGTAGGCTTGTTATTAACAGACTAGAGAAAATCACGGGCCAGCGATGTTTTTTCATTAATACTCCATTGGGGATACCTTAAGATATTTTGGAACCCCGCGATTCGCAAAGGATTTACAGGATTAAAGGTCCAAAGTCTTGGCCTAGTCTTGGGTATGAACCACCCCCAAACTTTCATAAACTAGTACTAATTTGGAACCAGATTTTTTCGAACAAGCCACGAGCACAAGCATTAATTCCATGGTTCCAAAATATCCACTTTCACTCTGAAAACTTCCTGTGATACATCTGCTGGCGATTTCAATCTTCGCCCAAAAGGATTCACATGAAAAAAATATTTTTAGCATTAGCATTAACGACGGTTTTTGGTTGCTCCGAAAGCGCAAACAAAAGTTTATTTAACGGCGGCACTGCTGATCAGCTTTATGCGACCAAAGCAGTCGAGCGTGAAGTAAGTTTTGAAGCCTTACTAAAAACTTCGTACACAGATTTAGAAACATTCCGCGCCGATAACGTTGAACCAAGTTACGAACTAAAACGTTCAGCTGAAAAGACTTTGCAATTCATTTATGGACCACTGGTCGTAAATGATCTTGGAAGTCCCCAAAAGGGCGAGACAATTGAATTCGCATTGGATCAAGCAAGAATGGAAGGCGACGTTGTTGCCGTACCATACGTTTATAAAGCTAAATGGATGTTGCGATTAAAATACCGAGATCTTGGTAACGTAAATCAACCGGTATTGGAAATGCCAATTCCCTTTA
>JAZKJI010000129.1:7608-9017 GCA_040384405.1 Bdellovibrionota bacterium | reverse complement strand
CTAAACTCAGGAATATATTAAATTCTCTATAGGTTGTAGCACCATGGCCGTAGAGCCGATTTTTCACCAGATGGGTTTAACCCTTCACGAATCAGAGTTTCACTCAATTTCTTATAATTGATTTTATAGCGATCGTGCCGGTTTTGCCTCTGAGATTGGGGTTAAGTCTTGGGCTAGAAATTCCGAAACATCTGCATGGGTATGATAGATCGTTACAAGAAAAAGGGCGGGTTTTTTCAGTTGGTTCAACTCATTGAAACGACGGCTAAAACTAAACAAGAACAATTTATTCAAATCATTCTTAATGAAAATAAAGTTTGGGGTGAAGCAATTGTCGGAAAAATGCTTACAACCGATCGAATCATTACCTGGTCGCCAGAAACTTTGGCGGAAATTTTTTCTCGAATTCAAACTCTGACATTAGCTGTATTTTTTCAAGGACGAGATCAGGCACTGATCGATCGTTGTTTGGGTGCGATGTCACAAGCTGAGAAGCGAAAAATTTTTGATCTTATGGATGAAAAAGTTGCTACTCCGGCTGAACGCGCTCATTGCCATAATCGTGTGATTACTGAAGTTCGCGAATTTATTAAAAGTGGGATTTTGAAGCTTGAGAAAATTGATCCAGATTTAATGATTCCGGAAAATATTGAAGAACTATTAAATCAACGGGCCGAAAATAACTGAGACTGCCAATGCTAATTCAAATTCTAATTTTAGTTCTAGTTCGACTGTTGAAGAGATTGTTACCATTACTGGCGAAAAACTTCGTTTTGATATTCCCGCAAATTTTCCAGGTGCCGAAAGAGCTTCGGGTGAAAAATCATCTAACGAGAGATCCTTAGCCGATAAACCCTCTGGCGATAAAAATTCTCACAAAGAAGAAATTGAGTTTTTGAAACGTAAAGTTAATGCTTTAACTAACGAGAATGCTCAACTTAAGCATGAACTGAATGTGTTTCGCAATAAGCTCGAGCAAATCAAAAAAATCGCTTAAGGGTTACAGTTTGCCTTAAAGAAACTTATAGAAATTGCTTCCGATAGATACGTTTTAATTTTTTCTGCTTATTCATTTCAATGGGGTCCACTTTAAAGTCTTCGGTGTACACGTTCGCAACTTTTTTGCGCTCGTCATTAAATAACTTCCTAAATTAATTGTTGAAATCAGATCGGGACACGCCACAATAGGTTTGTGTCTAGAAATATCATTTTCTTATTTGTTCTCTTGTTCGTTTCGGTCACCTGCGTAGCTAAAGACTACGTTGCGCAAAGTTCTTATGAATTTATCGGGTCTATTCAGCGTATTCGCTCTGCTCGGGAAGTTACTTTTACCACCACTCGCAACGATCTTAAAGTTGGTGATCTTCTTGTTGTTGTTAGTGAGCAGCCTCCCTATGAAAGTTTGGCTT
>JAZKJI010000129.1:0-7598 GCA_040384405.1 Bdellovibrionota bacterium | reverse complement strand
TTTTCGGGTTACTAAGTTGGATGCTTCTTTTAATTTAATTACTGGAACTGCTTCTATTTTAAAGTCCCTTGATAATCTTTTGATTCGCCCCGGGGATTTGCTTTTAACCGTTGATTTGAGCTCTTCAAATAAATTTTTGGGCGCCCATAATCAATTGATGCTTCGCGGAGGTCGTGAAGAGAATATTTCCTCACGGTACAAGCCCCTCTATACGCAGGGATTCGGGATTGGGGAAACGGCCGAGACATTGGGTAAAGATGAGATTTACATCACCTGGTATGGCCAGTTTGGTTACGGGTTATTTCGCCCCCTTACTGTCAGCTCAAATATTTTTTTGAATGCATTGGGTGGCTCTAATGCTCAAATGAAGGGAAAGGTTTGGAGTTCTGATACCAACACTGTCGCACTGGGTATGACGTACACGAAAGTTCCCCACGAGAATAAAAGCTCACTTAATTTGGATTTCATGTGGGACTCGATTTCTAACTCGACCACCACTACCCATACTTTTATTACTTTGGCGGTCGCGACATTTGACGATTCTAAAGAGGCATCAGCCATTCGATCTTTTGGTACCAGCGCCTTTCAAACGGGATACGAGTTTTTACTTTCCGATTGGACGCGAGTTCTTGCGGGCCCTAGTTTTAACTTCGAGACGAAGGCACTTGGCGGATACGTATCATGGGTGAAGATCTGGGATCGTTTTCATCTACATCTTAGTCTAGCTTCCACCAATGTTTCTTCATTTAAATTTTCGTTTGAAGATGGGTATTACGCTTCCTTTGACGCCTATTGGAGATACTAATAAACTTTCAGGTGTGGATTCGTTCAAGATTTTCTTTTTACAATCTGAAAAGCAAAGCGAAAAGGCCAACCTTTGGCAAAAACGCATTGAAGAACTTAAAGGTAGCCTGGAAAAAACAGGGTGTACCGTTGAGGTCGCCCCGGTATCCAAAGCTTTAAGTGATGCCCATTCTAATAAAACCAATCCTATTGGTCATTTTTTTCTCTATGAAGATTTAGGTTTACCTGATTTGAAAAAACTTTCCGAATGGCCAGGTCCGTTGGTCGTCAGTATTTCTGAAAATATGGAATTTCACCCTTCACTAATTGCTTCATTGCCGAATATCAGTTGGGTATTAACTGAAAGTGGAGTTCCAAAGGAAAATGATTTTCCTTGGATCAGTTTTCCTAGTCATGATTTTGCCAAACATAAAGCTGCCCTTGTTTATTCAAGTTCCTCTGGACACGTAAATACTTATTTTACAGGGGCATTGGCTGATCATGATTGGAAGATTCAACATATAAAACCAGTTGGGCCAATCAAAGATATTCTTGAAATGGCTTTTTCAGCTAAAGCGGTTCTATTTGAAGATCTGAGCGCTGGTAACGATTACTTATTTTTGGAATGTTTATTTCATTCACAAAAGATAATTATAAATGACAGGATTATTATTCCTGACCGTTACAAAGATTTAGTGTTAAAAGCCGATTTCAATAACTCTGAAGATTTGCGCGAAAAGTTAGGTGATGCCTTAAATAATCATGAGCTAAATAGTACATCTAAGCAAACCGTGCCAATGATGGAAGGGGCTCAGAAGATTTTTGATCTTTATAAAACCTTGGAATAATTATCGTCTGGTTTCCGTCAGACTTAGTAGTTCCTTCTGGTACTATGTTTTCTCGCCATGTACATAGATAAAGTGGTGGTCAGGTGTGAAGTGTTGTTCGAAAGAGTCGTAAGGTAGAATCTTTTGATCCCTGACAGTGTATCCATATTTTTTAAGTACGGCCGGGTAGTTATGCAGATATAGCCCGTTAAATAATCTTACCGGATTATCAACATCGATTTTTTCTACGTCAATTTTTTGATCAGTTACGGTATAAGGTTTTGCAACCTCTAGGAACATTATATTTTTTGCTACTTTACTTAAGGCATCCATATAACTATTTAACTCATTTGGATTAAGCTTAACGGCAGTGCGAGTGAACAATGCATAATCAATGCTGGAAACACCAATGTTCTTAAAATTTTCTATAGTTACTAAAGGGTAACCACTCACAAATTTTAAATTCGGATGGGCAATATTGGAATTTAATTCTGCAATTCTTCCAAAATCTAATCCATATATTGTCGTCTCGGGATGTTTATCAATAAAACGTCTATCAGATTTACTATAGAAACATCCTATGTTTGCAATTGAATTAACCTTTTGATTCTGCTGTTCGATCTTCTTGAAAAGATAATATTGGGAAACATTTTCAATATTTTTCGCCCGGTCTTGCTCTTCACGATAGAACTGGAATAGCTCTGAGTTTGAGTTTACATAAAAGTCTTTTTCTTTGTAATCAGCTTCAACTAATCTTGGTTTTTGATTTGAGTAATCGGGGTGAGTAGGACCACTTTTATAAAAATTGTAACATTCCATTAATTTGGACATTAATTTTCCGATAACCATAATGATTTTTTTTCTCAATACAGTTTTAAACGGTTGTTCGATGATCAGCTTGTTCATAAATGTCTCCCGAAAGGTTCATTAAAATTGCAACAATCACTAATGGTCATAATTGCTTATACATCTTTAGGCAAAGTCCAAATCAAATGTTTTTCAGAACGAACGAAATAATACGCTCCCCAAACTCCTAATAACAATTGAATTGCCTGATGAAGGGTAATGCCGGTTGTGCCTACCGAGCCCGAGCCTTTCACATATAGTTCGAATAAATAGAAAAATGCGGCCTGCCCAACTCCGACACCCCCTGGGGTAATTGGCAATGCTGTAACAATGAATCCGATAGGACCTACAATGAAACATAAATTAAGTGGCACATCTGGTGCTAGTGTTCTTGCTACAACGTAAAAAAGTACGATAGCTAAGGATTGTGCAAGTATGCTGAGACCGCATGCTTTGGCCAGCAGCAAAGGGTTTTGGCCGTAGTCATACAAGGCATCAATTAATTTATGTAACTTTGGATGGTTTAAAATTGGAATCCTATTAAGCGTTCCGTGAAGTAACTTGGAAGTCTTGGTATTGAAACAAATTGCTGCTCCAATTGTTAGGGCAGCAAAAACCGCATTCATGAAAACAAAAATCATTTGTAATTGAGGTGTTTGCAATACGTGTTCTAAATCAGCCAACATCACAGCGACGGCTAAGAAAACCATGCAATATAAGCCAATGATTCGGTCCAACAATAAAGCCAAAAGTGCAGTTCCCCGTTGGTGGGAGTTGTTTTTTACCAGGTAAACACCTTTGACTACATCTCCGCCAACTCCGCCCGGCATTGCGAAATTAAAAAACAAACCCATGATGCTTAATTTAAAAATTTGAAATCTAGAATAAGTTGCAACTTGGTGGGCCAAAAGTAATCGGGATCTTTCCGAAGCCAAAAATGTGCTCGTCGTTCCCAACAAAATAAAAATAATAACATTTAACGGAGTTAAAACTTTTTGGATCGCGCTGACATCAAACATACCTTTTGCAACCAGCCACGCAATGAGGCCGATCGCTAAAAGAATTTTTGCAGCATTACCCAGGGTTTTCTTCAAAGTTTAAAGCCCGCCGCATCTGAATCATCTTTAAATGTTTTTACGGTATCAAGACTGACTGCTGCCAAGTCCTTATTAAATCCGTTCAATTTTTTGATCAAATCTGGCGGAACGGTGATGATGTGACATCCGCATTGTTCAGCTTGAACAATATTATAAACTTCTCGGGTAGATGCCCACAATAATTCTACATCTGGGCCCGCTTCTTCGCAAAGTTCGGAAGCCGCCGTCATAACCGGAATCGGGTCCCTTCCAGTATCCGCAATTCTTCCTGCGAATACTGATACAAAAGATGGCGCTCCGCCTTTAACGGCTTCGACAGTTTCAATGATTTGTTTGAACGTAAGTAAAGCGGTGACGTTTAATTTTACACCACTTGCTGATAACTTTTTAATTAAAGGGATTGTCGTAACTCCCTTAGAGTTTGTAATGGGAATTTTAACGTACACATTTTCGCCCCAAGTACGAATCTCGTGGGCTTGTTTTTCCATACCTTCTAAGTCATCGGAAAACACTTCGAAAGATAAGGGCTTAATTTTAATTTCTTTTAGAATATCTTTACAAAATCCCGGATAATCTGAGATTCCCGATTTTTTCATCAGACTGGGATTGGTTGTTAGCCCTTGAACTCGCGGGTCTGCGGCCATAGCTAACATTGAGGCGCGATCTGCACCGTCAGAGTAAATTTTAATTTTGCCTTTGTAAAGAGAGTTCATTGTGTTCCTTTTTAGGGATAGAGATAATTCCCAATAGAAATGTTTTATATTAAGTCGGAATTTATTTTAACTTCTTTTCCCAATCCAGTGCCGATTTGCAGATCATATCTAAATTCGCATGACGGGGAGTCCAATGAAAAACCTTTTTCACTTTCGAAACGTCTGCGACTGAATAGGCCGAGTCTCCCGGTCGTCGTCCCGTTTCCGTGACTTTAAAATCTGTTCCACTGACTTTTTTCATGGAATTAATCACTTCTTTAACTGAATAGCCCCGGCCGTATCCGCAATTGAAAACATCAGTGGCGCCACCACCTTCTAAGTATTTGATAGCTTTAATATGAAGCTCGGCTAAGTCTTCTATGTGAATATAATCGCGTATTGCGGTTCCATCGGCGGTCAAATAATCCGTTCCAAAAACGTTGAGCGCTGGAATTTTTCCCAAAGCTGCATGAGATGCCATTTTAATTAAGTGAGTGGCACTGCTGTTTCTCTGGCCGTTATTGCCTTTTAGGCTAGCTCCGGCAACGTTGAAATAACGCAGAATGGCGCTTCGCAGTCCAAATTCTTTTTCCACGTCTTTGATAATACGTTCACTAAAATATTTCGACGCGCCATAAGGGTTAACAGGTTCGACTGTCGAGTCTTCGTGAATAAGGCCGTCCTGTCGTTCTCCATAAACAGCAGCTGTGGAAGAAAAAACAAAATATTTTACTTTTGCTTCTTTGCAGGCTTGCAGCAAATGCATAACGCCCGTCGTATTGTTGTCATAGTAATCAAGTGGGTGGGCTACTGATTCCGGAACAGAAATTTTTGCCGCAAAGTGAACGACGCCGCTGATCTGATTTGCAGCCAATGTTTGTTTTACTAACTGAGTATCGCGAATATCGCCCTCGACAAAAATACAACCGACCGGAATGGCCTCTGCATAGCCAGAAGAGAGGTTATCAATAATGACAACTCGGTATCCGGCTTCTCTTAGGGCGTTACATGTGTGTGAGCCAATATATCCGGCACCGCCGGTGACTAAGAGATTTGTCATTTGGGTTCGTCTTCCTTGGTTTCAATGAGAATATCGGATTAATTCAACGCTATTATTTCGTTAAATCAATGTAAACTTCAAAATCTGTGTTTTCGCTAAAATGCTTTATTTTTTAGGTATTTACTGCAAAAATCTGGTTTTAAAAGAAGGAAAAAATGCCTTATCTTTTGTTCGCGGGTTTATTCATTTGGTCCCTCGGTTCCTTTACCTCGATCACGATAATGTCATTGTATTTTTTGTTCGTTGCGATCCCGGCCATCTATTTTTTGAAAAACACAAATTTTCGGGCATGGAGTAAGAGTACCTGGGCGTTGGTAGCCTTTTCCTTTGTTTTGATCCTATCGGTATTGGTGAATCGGGAAATAATGGTCGAAGGATTTAAACCTATCGCCAAAGTAAAATATTTCCTTTTATTTTTGCTAACCATTGCTCCGTTAGCTTTTTATCGTGAAAAAGTATTTACAAAGCGAAATATTAAATTTTTAACTTACGGTTTATTGCTGTCAGCTACCGTTGCGGCAATCAGCGGAATGATTGCAATGAATACGGGCTTCAATTTTTTGCGGCAGAAGGAAGCAAGCATCGACCGAAATGCGGGGCTCTTTGGAATGTTGATGACCTACGCCCACGCTGGAGCGTTACTGCAGGTGCTACTAACGGGACTGTTGATTTATCGGGATGAAGTAAAAGAATTAATTAGTATCAAAATTGTTGCTGCGGTTTGGATTATAAACCTGTTGAGCTTGTATCTAACGTATACGCGTGGAGCATGGATCGCTTTTGCCGTTGCGATTCCATTTTTCTTTTTTCTTCGGAAGAAAAAAGAGTTTTTCGTAACTATCGCTGGCATTGCGGTGATTGGTACGCTGGTATGGTTTTCTGTTCCGAAAGTTCGTGAAACATTTACTGAGAGGCAAGTTCAATCCGATGATGTGCGCATTGGACTTTGGAAGGCTGCCCTAAAGGCATTTGAAGAGCGTCCAATTTTAGGAATGGGATTCCACAACTTTGAACCCTTATCAGTACCGATAAAAGAGAAATATCAAATTTCTACCGACGGTATATATGGTCATGCTCATAATAATTATTTAGAAGTATTAGCAGTAAGTGGATTATTGGGAATTATTGCCTTTACGGCCTGGCAGCTTTTATGGCTATGGGAGTGCGTGAAAAGAAATGATCTGATTGCTCGGTTATGCTTTCCCTTTATTATCGCATTTATGGCAGGTGGTCTGACCCAAGTAACAGTATTTGATGGAGAAGATATTTTTTTCATAATGATTGTTTTTTCAATTTTTCAAATAAAGAATTATCTGGATAATGCGGCCGCGGCCGCCATTAAAGGCAAGGTAACCGTATGAGTAAGTTAGTCGTCATTATTGGTACGGGTGGGCACGCAAAAGTTGTTCACGATATTTTGATTCAAGAGGGAAAGTTTAAACCGGCTGCATTTTTTAGTCTGGATAAAAACTTAAAGAGTTTTTTGGAGTTGCCCCATTATCATCAAGATGAGTTCGGGCAACATGAATTTACCCACGGGGTAGTTGCTATAGGTGACAACTGGTTGCGAGCCCAAGCCGTGCGGACATTGAATGCAATAAATTCTAAATTTCAATTTGTTACAACTGTGCATCCAAGTGCAGTAGTGGGGAATGGAGTAAAGTTAGGTGTTGGTACAGTGGTCATGGCAAATGCCGTTGTTAATCCATTCTCTGTCATTGGTGATCATATTATTATTAATACAAGTGCGTCGGTGGACCATGATTGCCAATTGGAAAATTATTGCAGTATCGCGCCCGGTGCGGTGTTGGGCGGAAACGTAAAAGTTGGGCAGTACTCTGCCGTATCATTAGGGGCAAAAATAATTCACGGGCGTTCTATTGGCGAGCAGACGGTGATCGGGGCAGGTGCATTGGTTGTTGGTGATGTGGGCAGCGGGGTTGTTGCATACGGTACACCTTGCGAGGCAAAACGAAATCGAAAAGCAGGGGAAAAATACCTTTGAAAAACCAGGTGTTGGCTGAAAAGATATTACGCACTTATTTGCCGTTTACATCGGGTGGGCAAAAACAGGACGTTAAGAAAATATTTGCCGGATGGGAAACGGTCGAGCTTGCCTATGGGCGCGAAAGTTTTGCGGTTATTTCCAGTGATTTTGAATTAAGTAATCAACGTAAACCAAGAATTTTAATTCCGTCTTTTATCTGCCGGGATGTGCCGGATACATTAACCCAACTGGGAATAGAATTTGATTATTATCCTGTCACCAAGTTGATGCAACCGAATCGGTCGC
>JAZKJI010000128.1:0-6533 GCA_040384405.1 Bdellovibrionota bacterium | reverse complement strand
TCCACGTGCAGAGATCGAAGGCGACATGGGTGATTCTCACATGGGTTTACAAGCTCGTTTGATGTCACAAGCCTTACGTAAATTAACGGCAGCGATTTCTCGTTCAAACACTTTAGTTATTTTCATCAATCAGATCCGTATGAAAATTGGTGTTATGTTCGGAAATCCAGAAACTACGACTGGTGGTAACGCTTTAAAATTCTACGCTTCAGTTCGTTTAGATGTGCGTCGCGTTGGCGCAATCAAAAATGGTGAAGATGTCACTGGAAATAGAACGGCAGTTAAAGTTGTGAAAAATAAAATGGCACCTCCATTCACAAAAGTAGAATTTGACCTTATGTACAACGAAGGTATTTCTGCGGAAGGTGACATACTAGATCTAGCGGTTGCTGCGAACATGGTTGAAAAATCAGGCGCATGGTTCAGCTACAAAGGTGAACGTATGGGTCAAGGTCGCGACCAAGCTAAGAAATTCTTGAAAGAAAATCCAGCCGCAATGGTGGAACTACGCAAGAACATCCTTGCTTCAAAAGGTATCGGAGCGCTTCTAATGGATACTCCGGTTCCAGGAGCAGAAGGAAGTGCAGCTGATGCCGAGGCCGAAGAAATCGGTAAGATCGCAGCTCCCGCTGCGGCAGCCGGAAAAACTAAGAAGCCTGAACAAAAAGAAAAAGCTTCTAAGCACTAGTTAGAAATCAGAATATTCAAAACATTCTATAAAAACCCCGATTAAACACCGGGGTTTTTTTTATGTGTTTACTCTTAAGTGAAATTTACTATGATCAGGTAGTCAGTAATTTACAAAAAATCAGGAGTAAACATGAAAGCAATTTTATTGAGCTTATTATTAATACCCGCATTTCTAATCGCCGCAGAAAAAGTTGACCGTCAACCTGCATCTTTGGAAAACGAACTTGTACAAGCCAGAATTAAAACTGCGGAAATTTTAACTCGCGCACGACAGGCGAATAAAACTTGCGAAATTGGCTCTTACCAAAGTGAAATATTGCGGGAATTGGAGGGTGTAAAGTCATTGCCTGGATTTAGCCCCTCGTTAGTTCCGGCAAATATTCGGGAAGAACTTAAGTCAATTATCTCCTTTAAAGAAATGATGGGCGAAGTAAACTTGGATAATTCTCCTTCGGTTCAAGAACTTACCAAAGCATTAACAAATGCATACTTTGAAGCACAGGGAATGGGAGTTTACGGACCTCCAGAATGGTTTACACTTCGTCCAAATGGCGTTGTCGAATTTTCCAGAAGAATCGTGTTAAACGAAGCGCCTTGGACAAAAGTAGAAAATTCAACCGGGACTTGGGGAGTGCAAACTAAAAAAGTCGGTTATGAAAACATCACCCGAGTTTGGTACAAAGTGAATGGCAAAACTTCTACGTATCAGCTGACTAAAAATTGGGAAACGGTAGGAAATTGGATTCTTCACAACACTCCACGAAAATTAAATTTAGGCACAAGCAGCTTGAGAATTAAATTTTTTAACTTAATTAATTCAGAGTGCGAAGCTTAAATTTTTAATTGCTAATATTTCGCAGAAAATTTAACTACTTTATAACCCCGGGTAATACTGGGGTTTTTTATGGGTGAAATTTTTGTGAGTCTGCCAGCATTCTGATAATGGCTTTTCCGCGCTTGGCGCGGGTCTCGGGTTTTTTCGCGGTTTGAAGGCGCCAACTGATAGAATACAAGTTTGTTTTATTTAAAGTTTTAAAAAAAGTGTAAGCCTTCTTGTTTTTCTTAAGTTCCTTTAAAAAATCCAACGGAATAGAGGAGTTACTGGGCGAATCGTAGGCTGCGGCCCAACGTCCATCAGCTTTTGCTAACTCAATTTGTTTTAAACCGGATGGCCTCATTTTCTTGTCTTTAATTAAGCGAGCTGTATGGACTATGTTTACCTTCGACCAAATACTTCGCTTTCGTCGTGGAGTGTACTTTTGAATAAAGGATTCATCGTCTAAAGATTTTGACTGGCTGTCGATCCAACCAAAACACAAGGCTTCGTCCAGTGCTTCGGCGCGAGTTATGGATTTAACGTTCGCTGCTTTTTTTGAAATTTTTAACCATACGCCGTCACTTTTATTGTGATTTTTAATTAACCAAGATCGCCATTTCTTAGCATCGGAAAAAAATATGGTTGGATAATCATTGGGTGTCATCTTCCCAAAACTACCTGAAGGGATCGGGATGTACAAACGGGAATAAAAAAAGGGTCAGCAATTCTTGCTGACCCTTCACACTATTTTTTTAGCCCGCTCGTAACTGCCAAGATTGGCGTATAATTAATTATCTAGGTCTAACTGGTGGAATACATCCATTGTAAAGTGGACGCTTGTACTGTGCAGAATAAACATCGTCAGATCTTTGGATATTAGGAATGTTAATTGATCTTACCGGATTGTTTCCAGCAACATCTTCAGGGATAAATAACGAACCACGGTAACCAACATCAGCAAGTGCGCGCATGTTTTCTTCGATTGTATGAGCTGGGTCGAATGGGTTTAATTCATCCCACTGAGTACAATAAATACCTTCACTGGCTTGAAAGCTTAAAGTTTCTGATCCACGTGGGTTCTTTTTATTTCTCCAACGGCCCCAGTCACTTGTGAAGTCATTGTTTCCGAAAGCAACTTCATCGTTTACTGCCGGGTTACCGGTCATGTTGCTGAAAAGTTTATTCATTACTTGCTCACCAAATTTGTTTCCAGATTTGATTGTTGTTACTACGGCAATTGAAGTTTCGCAGCCTAATCCTTTAAGGATGTGCATTGGATTTGGATCTGGCCATCCACCGAAACTTAACATTGCTTCACCTAAGTGATTCTTCATTGGTTTCGGTTGGGATTTAGTTAAAGCTTCCATCCATGTCACGTTACCCAATGGAATTGTTCTTTGGGCTTTAAAGTCATTTGTGTAATCAATTTGGCGTCCGCTGGAATCTTGAACGACTCCGGAAATTTCTGACTTAATTTTATTCATCGATTGGACATCACCATAGTAACCGATTCGGAAATTTCGGAAATCTAATTTAAAACGAGTACCGAAATTTTTGTCGGACGTTGAAGGAAACTGTGCTGCCATTGCGCTGTACGTATTTACTGCGTCACCCACGATGATTGAAGAAACGATGAAAGAGTTTGTGCGTATAGAAATGCTGTCTTCGTAACGGAATCTTGCGCACTGTTGTGGTTTTAATTCTGGGTGCTTAGAGCACGCCGGTAATGCAGAAGTTCCGAATACGTTTTTATATTGGCTTAAATAACGTTTAGCCATTTTTTCAAAATCAGATCCGCATGAAGGTTCAGATTGAACTAGTTCTGCGAAGGTTTTTCCAGCTGATAGTGGGGCACAATGTTTAATCCAACGAGTAAACATGTCTTTATCTTGTTGGAAAAAATTGTAACCAGCGTAGAAACTTGCAAGACGGTCCCAAACCGTTACCATTCCAGCGTGATTGATTACTGCGGGTCTAAAGAAAAGATTCGTATCCGTTTCAACGTTGAATGTGCTGGTTGCGCCGAAAGCATCTTTTACCTGTTGAAGTCTGAAATCAGCAACTGCTTTTAACTCTGCTTTTTTAGTAGCGTCGTCTTCTTTTTTAGCTTGTTTGTTAATTTTGTTAGTATCGGCCATGTATTTAAAAACAGCCGGACTGATTAACGCTTTAAAATATGTTGTCGTATTTAAAGCTAACTTCACCCAGAAAGAATGTTTTTGAACCAAGGCGATTGCGTCGAATCCTTTTTTTACTTCTTCAACTTCTTCCTCTGGAACAGGTGCAGTTGTAACAGCCACTGTTTCGTCCGAGCTAGCAGGTGTAGGAGCAGTAAACTTTGCAGCTGTTTGTCCAACTAAAGCACCACCGGCTTTTCTGGCTAATTTAATTTCACCTTCATTAAAAATTGCGATGATAAATTCAGGCATTGTTTTTAATAGTAGAGCGGCTTCAAGTTTCTTATCTTCTGGAGAAGATTGGTGAACCCACGGATTTAAAGCAACGCTATCTAATAGAAAGGCAGAGATCGATCCGCTGCTGCTTCCAACTACAGCATCAGGCATTCCGGAAGTTTCCACGATTTTAGCTAAAGAACCGAAATGAGAAGCGATTCGGAAACCATTTCCGCGTAAAGCTACGCAAAGTCCCGGTTGTTGCGGACTTGCCGTCGCTTGAACTGCAGTCATAACGGTAAGGGCACCAGCTATAATCGATCTTTTCATATGAACTCCCATTTAAAATATTGTCTCGATTAAAGGAAATGCGACGACAGTGCCAATTCAGATGCGTGGGCTTCGATATAGTTGTTTTAAATAGATACGAGGGTTCATTTTTGTCACCGGTGTGAACAAATACTACGCAAGAAAGTTTCGCGGTTTTTTTAAGTCATTTTGTGTTCACGGTATTGTCATCAGTTGCCGCGACTGGGCCACTAACATTTTTAAATTCGAATTCACGACTAAATTTCCCATTAAGAGACACTTTTTTTAGGAATTCGTATCGTTCTGAGACACTTTTCATGGGATTTGTCTGATCTTGACGGCACTGGTGTTGCTTTTGATCTAAGTAGGTTAGAGGCCTCTATATATAAGGAACACTAGTGAAGTTGTTTTCCTGGTCGCCATATTTTAAATCAACTCGCACTGGCCGAAAGGTTTTGGCATTTTTCCTATCGTTGCAGATGGTGGGGAGTTATTCGCATGCCGGTAACCAAGATCCCTACGTCGATGGCCAATCAATCAAAATGCAGATCATGGATCCGCAATCAAACAAGGTTGATTTCACTTTAAAAGTCGAGGCAATGGAAGTTAATGCCATTGATCTACCGGTCACGCTGCATAACATCGCCGAAAGAAATGCTACGACAACTATTTTTAGTTCAGACCGCGATGACATTCTTTTGCAGGCGGAAGAAGAAGCTAGTCGCTCGAGTAACAAGAATAAAAAACAATATATCGTTCCATTGGGTAAAGCCATCAAGGGTAAAGTGGATGGAGTTAACGCCTGGATTACCCAATTCCAAAAGGAATCTAAAGGTTATTCCGCCCAAGACAAGGCCTTAATCGATCAAAAATCAAGAGAGTATAGAGGTAATCCGGCAGGTCTTGAGAAGTGGTTATCCGAGTACTTTGTCGACTATAAAAATAATTTGAAAACGGCCGCTAAAGTAGATCCAGTAGGATTAGGAATTGGTTTAGCAATTATCACTTGGAATCAAGGAGTAGATACCGTTCAGTGGATGACCGCAAGCGATCTTTCAAATCGTGAGAGTCTTGCGGCAGTTGCATACTCGATAGCGACAACACTTATCTTATCGGTTGATCGAACTGCATGGTCGAAGGCAACTGGTTCAATTCAAAAGGTAATCCGTAAAGGATTGAAGATGGGTGAAATTCCAGCTGGAAAAACTAATTTCTCCGATGTGGCTGTGAAATTAGGTGCAAGTGTGGCATTGATGACGGCGTTAAATTATGGACGGATTCCTTTTGCGTATGTTGATCATATTTTAGAAGGAACGATGGATCCGATAAATTTAATTAAACCATTGGCGTTAAGCGTGGGACTGGGATTAGCAGCGGCCGGTTGGATGGAAACTGTAGGAAAAATTGATCGAGAGAAAAATCCTAATGCACGTTTTTGGTTCGAGAGAGCAATTGATGGCAGGGGATTTCTGGTAGGAACTTTTGCATCAACTGCAATGCTTTTTGACTTCGAAAAATTTGGATTGAACCCATGGTTAACTTTGGGTGGGGTAGGCGCCGCCGGAGTGGCTACTTTCGTAGGAAAAAAACAATTGATAGAAGCCCTAGAGAAAATTCCTAATTTTACCAATTTATTTAAACAAGTATCACAACGCCGAGGAAGTTCAGTCTCTGGCCAGTGTGTAAGAATATTAATCAAATAAGAATATTAATTTAACCGGAGGAACGGATGAAAAATTTAGTAATGGCTTTA
Source organism: Bdellovibrionota bacterium (assembly GCA_040384405.1). GTDB lineage: Bacteria > Bdellovibrionota > Bdellovibrionia > Bdellovibrionales > Bdellovibrionaceae > JAZKJI01. The sequence continues at coordinate 571 of JAZKJI010000128.1, read as the reverse complement.
ACAATTTTGATGAGCTCGAGCGCATTTGCAATCACTACCAGAATCAATTGCTCGGGAGTTAGAAACTCGGCTGTAAAAATTGAGATGGATATCGCGGACATGAGCAAACTTGATCTTAACGGAGTTATGACTGCAAAACACAGAGTGGTAATCATTAACGAAGACCGCGCGGAATATTCATTTCAACTAAACCCGTTTGCGATTCACCCGTTTACCAATGAACCGGGAGTCGAGCTTAATGATGGCGCTGAAGCTTCTGATTACGACCGTGTATTTTTGGTTCGCCAAAATGAAGGTCAATTTCGCGGCGATTTAATAGTTGCAGGCGGCAGCGGTACGATTAAAAAACGCATCGCTATTAAATGTACTCAAGTTAAATAATCTATTTAAGTGCAGCCTCGATTGCGGATTCGATATCTTTCGGTTCTGTTGTCGGGGCATATCTTTCTAAAACTTGTCCGTCTTTACCAATCAGAAATTTTGTAAAATTCCATTTGATCATTTCGGTTCCTAAAATCCCGGGCGCTTTTTCTTTTAAGAAACGAAAAAGTGGATCAGCCTTTTCACCATT
>JAZKJI010000127.1:0-4777 GCA_040384405.1 Bdellovibrionota bacterium | reverse complement strand
AATGAATAGGGTCAGATCCAGTAATTACTGGTCTTTGCTCTTGCTAGCCTAAGGGATGTGCGATTTTTAGGGGTGAACGTAAACACCAACGAATACAAGACCATGGATGGTGCTCTAGTGACACCGGTTTTGTTGGCCGGAGTTTTGTAATTGCCCAGGGTGGGAATCTTTATTGGGGGCAAAATGAGATCTTTCCTACTTAAACTGATCCTTTTAAGCATCGCAACTTTGGGTTTATCAAAAGCATTTGCAGAGCAAGTCGTATTAGGACAAGCGCAAATGGCAGGAACGGGGTGCCCGGCCGGAACGGCAGTCGCAGTTCTTTCCCCAAGCAACGACACAATTTCAATTTTGTTCAGTGCATTTCAAATCACAAAAGAAGCTACCGAAGTAACGATGAACAAAGTTGCTTCTTGTCGAATCATCATTCCCGTTACAGTGCCAGCTGGATATGCGTTGCTAGGTTACCAACTTGATTACCGGGGCTACTTACATCTGGAAGATCCTAAGGGAAGTTTTATTTTCCGAAGCATGCCTTTAGTAAATCCACGCATTCCGGTTGTACCTAAAGATCAGTTTATTACTGGTGTTTACGATGGCCCGTTGGAAATCAGTCATTACTTGGATTCTTACCGGTGTAACAATTGTGGTGGGCAGTTTAATCTGCAGGTTGAATTAACTTTAGGTGTTTATGGGGAAGGTCGAATTTTAAACCCGTTGCAAGGAACTGCCATTGCGACAATAGATTCTGCCGATGGATTTATTCCGACTCCGGGTGGAAATGGGGTTAAGTTTCGTTTCGGATTGACTCCTTGTGCTCAAAATCCAGGCAGTGTAAATCCTCCACCGCGTCCTCCTCCACAAACTTGGCCGCCACAAAATCCATGGCCGCGCCCGAATCAGCCACCACCAAATCCTTGGGTGCAACCTCCGCCTCGTCCAAACTTTCCTCCTCCTGTGCCGGTGAAAAATCCTGGGCAATGTTATTTGGAAAGATATCCTGACATCTGTGCTGCCAGTCCCAAGAATTTCTGCAGAAATCCCGAGAAGCACTATCGTCAACACGGTCAATTCGAAGGCCGAATCTGGGGATGTCAGTAATTCCTGTTTATAGACACGCATGTCCAAATTGTGGAGTTGGTCATCACCTGAGGCAGATGTCCTCAGGGATTCGCTGATTTTCCGCTATTTTCCCCTATAAAATTGCGGCACTCAACTTGCTGATTCACTCCCTAAGAACTGATGAAAAATTTGTCAGTACTTAGGGGGATTTCAAAAATGGACGTTGTTAAAACCATATACTTCGGTCGAATCGTGGCAGCAAGTTTACTGATTGCTTCTTTTGTCGGTTGTCAAAGTGCTGGGAAAAGAACCGGTACTGGTGCTGCGGCAGGTGCAGTTGTCGGTGGACTAATCGGCGCTAAAGAGGGCGGATTAAGAGGTGCTGCAATTGGAGCAGCTGCAGGTGGCGCCGTCGGCGGAGGAATTGGTTACTATCTTGATAAACGTGCCGAAGAGTTATCAAAAGTTGTTGAGACCCGAAAAACCGACGATGGCTTAATGGTTACATTAAAAAATGATGTTCTGTTTGACCTCGGAAAAACTGACGTTAAACAAAATGCCCGCGACAATTTAGCAGAACTCGCAGAAATCCTAAAAAAATATCCAGGCGATAAACTTCGAATTACCGGCTACACCGATAAAACGGGAAGTGCCGAATTTAATATGAAGCTATCAGAAAAACGCGCTGAAGCAGTTAGAACTCAATTAACCGCGGGCGGAGTAGCGCCAGAGCGAACTCGCGCTTTAGGTAAAGGCGAGGCGCAAGCTCGAGGCAGTGAAACAGTTCCAAATGCGGCGGATCGAAAAGTCGAAATCTACATCGACGTAGAACCACCAAAAAATTCATAAACATAACAGGAGAAAACCATCATGAAGACTTTGTTTTTTACAGCTTTATTAGCATTAAGTTTTGTCGGAGTAAAAGAAGCATCGGCACAAACAATGTTGTCTCAACCAAGCGGTTACGCAAGTTTACTAATTGGATATGCTAAGCCAAATGGCTACGACAATCGCTTAGGATACGGAACTGAAATTGGTTTAAAAATGACCAACGGAGTAAATGGATTTGGATACTATTTAGCATCCACTGCGACAGAGCGTGGTGCCCAAGCTGATGCAACTCACTACGGAGTGGGTGCAGATTATGCTTTTGAAGGATTAGCGGGCCTACGCGCGGGTGGACGATTGGGAATGGTAAACCGTACTGGTTTATCTAGTGCATTTTCTGTCGGGCCCCACATTGCGTGGGATTATATGATAGCTCCGAACCTTTCTTTAGGTGTTGAGCCAATCCTATTATTTGATACTGGTACAAATTCCGGAACGTCTTTGTATGTTTTCGGAACTGGCCGATTCTGGTTTTAGTTTCGCGGACTTCTGTCGTTTGACTACGTTTGAATCTTAGCTAATGTCCCTGCTTTGAAATTAACCGAAGTGGGGATTTTTTTTAATAAAATCAGGCCAAAAGCGGCGCTAGGTTATCAGTCATCCTTGGAAACACTGTGATTTATGGACAAACTATACTTGTTACCTAACGCAGAGCTTTCTGGACGTCGCGGGTACCTCGACCTGTTCCCAATAATTGCCACTAAGATAACCATAACTAGGTTCTGGTCCAGTGGAATTCCCTTCTCTACGGTTTACACTGAGAGAAGGCAATTCACTCTGGAAAGAAATCAAACTTATGATCTGCGGATTACTCACTCAAGTGGCAATGACGGCGGTCCTATTGGGCAATCAAAATTTAACCGTCGACCATCAAAAAGATTCTGGTAAAAAATATTGCTTAGGTACCGAGCCCAGTAACGCAAATGCCGTCATCATTTTAAAAGATGAAAAAGGTAATCCCGTTTTAGAACGTAAAATTCGCATTAGTGAATTCAGTCACTATAACAATGAAAAAGATCGAGGCTCAATTCCGGCTAATGAAACATCCGTGATTTTTAGTTATCCCCGCACGGCCCAAACAAAAAAAGCAAAATCAATTGAGCTTAATGTCATCGAAGCCAAGTTTACGCAGTCCACAACTTTAGCCAGTAAAAAAGTAGACACTAAATGAGAATTCTAAAACAGCTAATTTTATTATCTGCGATATTTGTATCCCATTTTGCCTTGGCGAAAAAACTTTTAATTTACAGTGATGAGCCAACCGGAGCAAAAGCTTCGATGATCAGACACTTGATTCAATCGACACCTCCATTTAGTTTTTTGAAAAAATCTGAGCTAACGATCGAAGTAAAAATTTTGGAATCGGGAGAATCAAAAATTGATTGCCACCCGATGATGATTAAATACACGGACGAGCAAATTAAATCTTTGGATTATTGGTCAAGGCAAGCAGGCATAATTTTAAGTGAAGAAGAAAAGAAGCGATACAAAAAGGGATTCACTATCGACAGACTGACTGAATGTGATAAGGCAGCGATGGCGCAAATCGCGCTCGAGAGTCAAGCTGATCGCATGATTTACATTCATGCTAGTCCCTACGAAGGTGGCTCGGGTGGAACGATTCCGGTGATTCTGTCAAGCTCGCGACCCGGGATTGGGCTTCACGAATGGTTACATACTTTTGGTTTAGCGGACGAGTACGCTTACAGGAAAGAAGAAGCACCTTTTTACTGTCAAAGACGGGATTGGGCGAACGTAGCAATATTTAATGATGCTCCTCCATATGCGAATAGCGAAGACGTCAAAGCAAGACACCAAACGCAAATTCCTTGGCTTCCTTATTTAAGTAAGACGGCACTTTTAGTGACGGGTGATCAATTGGGTTCTCCGCAAATGGGGAACTTGGGAATTTTCAGATCAGCAACTTGTAACAACGTTAGTCCGGTTTTGAAATCGTGGAAGTCCTCGAGTTACCCGACGATCATGGAAGATCCATTTACGAATTACATTCCGAAACCCTATTGGCGAGTGATACTGACGGGATTAGGCGTTTCGGAAAATCGGATTTCTGAATTGATGCAAAAGAATGTTGTACCGACTTGGCTAAAAGATCGGACAGAGGGCCCCGGAAGTCCGCCACCCAAAGCACCTTTGGGTAACGAAACCGGAAAAGAAAAAGAACTTTAATCGTGAACAACACCGGGCTTAGCGTTTAGATCAATTGGTCGGCGCTTCGTCATCGTGTTTCGAAGTAATTCTTGTACAAAAGAATCAGTTTTAACAGACTCTACTTGTTCAGCCATTGCCTCGCCACACTGAAATCGCATCATACCATCCATCACAGCAACCATCGCGTTGAAGTGTTCGTGGATACCGATAAGCTTATCGTGTTGAGTAAATAAATATGCCGTGTGCGGAGAAGCCGCTGCCAACTTAGCACCAAACCAAGCTTCACTTAAGCAAGACATCATACCTAACATTGGCGGAGCTTCACCACGATCTTTAATCGCGGAAAGCATATCTTTAACTCCGGCTTTTAGAACTTGGTAGTGACCAGCATAGTTCGCATGTCCATTTGGTAATAATTTTGGCGGGTAAAAATCTGGTCCACCACCGTTACGAGAATGCCCAACGTAAAATACTGCATCGTCTGTTCGCAATGCTGACATAAATGCTTGTCGGGAAGCTTCACTGCGAGCTTGTTGTTGAGGAGCGAACTCACCAGTATTACGCAAATAATACGGAGTTACGGAAGGAAACTCGCTACGAATTTCTACTGTTACTTTTTGGCCAGTTGGACTTTTAATTTTTTTAACAAAAAAAGCTG
>JAZKJI010000126.1:0-9353 GCA_040384405.1 Bdellovibrionota bacterium | reverse complement strand
ATCTGAAACTGCACCTGAAACTGAATACTGAAAAACTCGGTGCCGGTGCCTGTCGCCCGTGAACAGTCGTCGGTGTCTGTGCCGGTGCCAGTGGAGTTTTCGACATTAGCATTGGCATTAGCATTTGTTTCAGTCTAGTTGTTGGTTTGATGTTGGCGGTTCGGTTTTCGGCTTCTGATACTGATACGGATGATGTTTTGGTCTAGATATCTGTTTTGGGATTTCGGAAGCAAACGAAGTGATGCGATTCCCTCCCCTTTCTTTCCCCTCCTGGGGCGACCAATCGACTTTTGATCAAGGGCCAGATGCAAGGCGGAGGTTGCTGCTTATCGCGGAGGCGTGCTACGTGCACGTTGGAGAGATAAGCAGCGGCCGACAACGCAGTCAGCTGGTCGTTGAGCAAAATCGTCCTACTGTAAACACAGTCTAGGTGTTGCTAGACCGGACTTGACCTTTATCACCAGGTCTTTGGATAAGTAATTTTACTGGACCTTGATCCTGAAAACCAAGACTAAAAACCGGAAAACACTAAACGTTAGTCTAGTTGGTATCTGACGTTGGTCTAGATTTGCTCGACCCGACTAAAGACTCCCCCGACCTCGCCGAAAGGTTGTGTGTGAGGGCGATGTTGCTCTTACAAAACGAAAAACCGGTGAATCGGTGAAAGAGCGAGAGACCCTTTAAGAGTGACTGCTTATTGGAATCTTTATGACCTCCCTCACTAATGATCTGGCCGACGTGTTCAACTGGTCTTTCGCCGAGTAGGTACTTGGGTGAAGACCTTTAACCGCACTGAAGAGTGCACAATGGGGGTCCAAATGGGAATGAGAATTAGTACGAACGTAGCAGCGATTTCAGCTCAGAAAAATATGGTTGGAAGTCAGCGCGAAATTCAAAAATCAATGGCGCAATTAGCGTCAGGTAATCGAATCACAAAATCTGCAGACGATGCAGCGGGCTTAGCGATCAGTGAAAATTTGAAATCGCAAATCCGAAGTTATACTCAAGCAAACAGAAACGCGAACGACGGTATATCCATGATTCAGACTGCAGAAGGCGGACTTGGTGAAGTTTCTAATATCTTAACTCGTATGAGAGAATTAGGAATCCAAGCAGCATCTGATACAGTTTCTGACAAAGAACGCGTGCTTGTAGATAGAGAAGTTCAACAATTAAAAGCTGAAGTTCAACGTATCTCTCAAACAACTAAGTTCGGTGAGCAAAAGTTGATTGATGGACAAGGTGGAACTTTTGATTTCCAAGTTGGTATCAGTAATGACGAAATGGCAGATCGTATTTCTTACGATGCTTCAGAGGCAGATGCTACTGCGAGTGCACTTGGTATTGATGGTTTTGATTACACTCAAAAACAAGGTGCTCAAGAAGCTTTAGCAACTTTAGATATGGCTCAGGCAAACGTAAATAGTTTCCGCGCTACTTTAGGTGCTTTACAAAACAGATTGAATTCAACGATCGAGAATACTGCGACAATGCATGAAAACTTGTCTGCTGCTAATGCTCGAATCCGTGACACTGACGTTGCTGCAGCATCTGCTGACATGACAAGAAATAATATCTTGTTACAAGCGTCGGTATCTACATTAGCTCAAGCTAATCAGACTCCGGGCATGGCCTTGAAACTGATTGGTTAATTCTAAGAATTAATTAAGTGATTATGTATGCACGGGGGACTAAAAAACCCCCGGGCCTGAAAACCGGATTCTAATCTTGGGAATAGGGCTGGATATTAAATATTATAATAAAGATTCAATAGGAAAGGTGTCCTCCGTCCTTTCCGGTACTTACCTACCGAGGGGTGCAAACCTCTCGGGTACTCTGGTGGAGTACTAGTTCCGATCGAGTACTGGTTTCAGGTTGTGGTACTAAAGTCTTGGTTTACAGACTTTCGACCCAATTTAAGTCGTTTCACTTTTCGACCGATAAGTAGGTTAAGAGGAAACGATGAATATTAAGGGATTGTTCGGTAACAACATCAGCACTGGAGTTCGCTCGGTAGAGCGTCCCGAAAGAGCAGCTGTTCGTACGGATATAACCCATGACCGCGACGGCAACGGCCAAGAGGCGTTCCAGCGGCAAGAGCAAGAGCATCGTGAGCCCATGAGTGATGAACAAATTGAAAACTGTGTTCAATACTTAAAAGACTTACCTGCCGTCAAAGAACACAAATGGAAAATCGAAGTCGTAAAAGACGGAGATAAACGATTTGTATTCGTCAGAGACAATTTAGGATCAATTATCCGAAGAATTCCAGAAATGGAACTTTGGAGTTTGCCGTCTGATCTCAATGATAAGCGCGGCCAGTTATTTAAAAAAGAAGCCTAATTCCTTCGGGTTGTCTTTAAATTCACACTTTACCTTTTGAAATACGGCAGCTGATACGGATACTGATTCGGTTTCAGTTAAGTTTTTGGTTTTGGGTTGGCTTTTGCTTCGTGATGAATTCGTCTGCTATTTTATAATCTGCAAACTTTTCGGTAAACGGTACGGGGACGGTTTCGACGAACGCCGAACGGCGACGTTACCCTCAAGTCCAATTCTGTTTTTTGCGAAAACGCACTTGGCCCTTGAATAAAAAGGGATCAACAACCTCACCCATTTGTGTAAGTTCAATCTCTCCCCGAGCAACTAATCTTCTTGCTGCTTCCCTGACGGCTTCCCATTGGGTCCAATCATTTTGTTGCTCTGGAGGTAACACATCTGATGGGCAAATTGTTGTTACCTCTGGATGGGAAACCATTTCTAAAATTTGTTTTTCTAATTTTTTATTGTGTCCGACTTTCCATTTATTTAAACGGCAGTCATCACTGCAATACACGATCAAATTCCACGACGGGCGCGAATGATCTTTCACGGTAAATTGAGATTTGCAAACTGGGCAATTTTTATGATCTGACATACCCTTAATTTTACGGTATCCGATGGGTTATTTCACTATATTCTTGTTCTGGGAAGACAAAGATCCAAGACGACTTTGCGCTACTTGATCTCGCGTAAGACGCTGATCTTGGTAAGGAAAAAATTGATTCTCATTTTGAGACATTGAGATAAACAGAAGTTTATTCAGATAAATTTTTAGACTTTAATCACACTTGAAAAATTATGTTTTAGAAATAACTTTTGCCAGAAAGTTTTATGAACTTTTTTGAGATAGGGATTGCAGCGAACTGAGACTTAAACTAAGTGACCGTAGAAATTCGAAGGCCGGAGCGTCCTGCCCCAATTTTAATTTCGCCATTCCATGTTGGCGTTGCCTTATCCTCTTGAGCTCGACCGAATTTACCTTTCGATTTCGGTTAGAGAGTTTTAGTTATCGAGACTTGAGTTTCGGCGACTTGAATTATCCCTGTGTTGTACGAGAAACCAGGATTTCCAGTGGGACTGCAAGTACTTCTTTGACCGAAGCCACAACGGAGGTGGTTCCATTTCCACGTCCTCGATACGGCTCATGATCTGGTTATGTAAGCGAGCGTAAAATTTCGGATCCATTGGGATCTCCACGTCGCCGACGTGCTCCAGCGCACGTCTGATTTTCTTATGATCTTTCATCCTTCGACCTCCGCAAAGTAATTCATCTCGGTTGTTAAATCCGATGATGAGAGTGATTTCCATGTCTTCAAATCTTGATTTTCTTCGAAGACGCTCTTTAATTTAATCAATGCATGTCTGTAATTCGCTTTCGCCGTGTCATATGGACAGTCCATGGCTTCCGCGATTTCTTTAAAACTTAAATCTTCATATACACGAAGTAACAGCGCCGTCTTTTGACGGAACGGAAGTTTTTCTACTTCTGACTGTAATAGTTCAGAAACGGAAACTTCCACCAGCGTTGCTTCCTGCTGGGCGGCCACTCCAATGTGTACATTTGCGATATCCGTCATGGAATCGTCTCGCTCGCGATATTTATTGCGAGCAGTGTTCAACGCGATTTGATAAAGCCAGCTTTTAAAACTGGATCTTCCTTCAAAAGAGCGAAGTTTTTCAAAAGCTTTGATAAAGCTTTCTTGAACGACGTCCTCTGCCGCATCGATTGATTTCAAAAATCTCAAACTCATCCGGAGTAATCCTCTTTGATGTCGTACAACGAGTTCTGAAAAAGCTTTGCGGTCTCCCGTTTTTGCTTTCTCAACAAGTTCAAGATCGCTAATTGCTTTTAGATCTTGTCCCATACCTATGACCCGCTTCCCCCTAAAAAGGGTTAAAATTAAGTGAGGACATCCTGTCCCCTGCTTAGTTACTATGCATCTTCACGGCCAATTTTTCCAGAGCCAGTATGGCTCTAAATACATGATTTAACTTTGTTTATTAGATTTTTAGCTGGTCTAGTATAAGCAAATCTTATGTATCTACAAACTTTAGTCCAGCGCTTATTTTTGCATTTCGATTTTACGATTATTTGGGATGGTGATGAAAAACTTTTGGACAAATTTTGTCGTAAGAATTTTTATGGAGGAATTAAAATCGCGGGCGTTTCGGCACTGGACCTTTGATTGGGGTTTTGATTTGAGTCGCAGATCTTATCTATATAGATGGATCGAGAATCGTAGGGCTCGGCGGTCGGTTTCGGTTTTTGTTATCAGTTCGGTTGTCGGCATTGGATGCGGATACTGATGAGGTTTTAGTTCGGTTTAGCGGTTATGGTTAGTAGACGTTAAACTGATATCTAGACCAAAACCTCATCCGTATCATCATCCAATGCCGACAACTTAAACCTTAACGGAAACTGAATCTATAACGGAAAACTGTGACGGTATTGTATTTCGTGGCTGGAAGAAAAATTAGCTGGCGATGGTGACTTTGTTTCGTCCATTTTGCTTTGACTGATAAAGCGCGCGATCGGCCCGGTCAAATACATGGGCCCATTCAGTATCATTTGGTCCCTTTGTCGAAACGCCGATAGAAACCGCGACAGGGATTTTTTTATTCTCGAATTCAAAATTATTTTGGAAAATTGTCAGTCTAATCCGCTCCGCGATTTCGCCAGCAGTTTTGCTTGTTGTTCCGGATAATATAAGTACGAACTCTTCGCCACCATAACGGGCGAAAAAATCATTTGATCTGATTAATTTTGTCGATACGATCCGGCCCAATTCTTTAAGAACGTAATCGCCGCCTGGGTGGCCGAAAGCATCGTTTATCTTTTTGAAATGATCGATATCAAAAACTATTACGCTTAAGGCTTCACCTAAAACGTCAGAACGTTTCATGGCCTCTGGGCCCCGCTCGATTAGCGCACCTTTTGAGTACGCTCCTGTTAAAGCATCGCGGTTCGCTTTTTCGAATAATGCTTGGTTAGCGACGGCTTCGATATTTCCTTTTTCCAAGTATTTAAAAATTACGTTTCCAGTTTTTACTTGATCGTTATTTTTTAAAATCATTGGAGTTTGGGGAATTAAGATCTGCCCGTTTACTATTGTTTTGTTTGTCGAACCCAAATCTTGAATTTGGATATGGCCTTCGATGATTTCTACCTTTGCGTGGGCGCGGCTTAATGATCTGTCGTCGATGAAAATTCCGGATTCAACGGCGCGGCCGATTACTCGGTCTTCCATGATGGGCCATTGTTTTCCGGTGTATCCTGATGGACCGACAAGAATAACTAACGCCGGTGGAGCTGAGTCCAAAGTGGTGGCGTGTTTTTTTAGGGTGGTATCGGTAGCAACCACCGTTTTTTCGAAAAATGAATCTTCGTCGGAACTCATGACCATAATTCTATGTTGAGGTTAAGGTGCAGACAACCTCTCAACTTTTAATTTTTCTTGAGCAAGTCGTTTGCCCAGCTCTACTCCGGGCTGGTCGAATGCATTAATTTGCATTGATTCGCCCAGTGCGGCGACGGCTAATTCAAAAAAGAAGAACCAATATCCTAAGACCTCTTCTTTAACCTCGGAAAAATTGATCTCGAAGGTCGAGATATCCTGGGCCTCTAATGCTTCTCGCGTAGCCTGGGCTTCGATTCGCAAGACATCGCCCAATTTTTTGCCTTCTACGAGGGCAGTTTCGGGAAATAAAGATTTATGTAACGTAGATCCACCCTGCTCTAAAAAGTGCGCGCGAATAAATACCGGCCACTTATCTTTATAGCCTTCCATTGTTTGCTGCAGCATAGAGTGTTGATCAATGGCGCCTACCGCCACCATCGGAGTACTTGCCCGGGGAGATTCTAAACCTTTACGGTTCATTTTTTTCCCTAAGCTTTCTGACCACAATTGGACTAACCAATCACCGAAAGTTTTTAGGCTGGTTCCATATAACCAAAATTGCGTAATCCATTTTTGGCGGTCAAAACTTTCCAGCGCTTCACCGATAAAATTAACCAAATCACGATCGTTCGCTAAAACTTTCTCGGCGCCTTTCCAAAATAAACTTGGATTTAGTCCCATCAATCGTGCGGGAAACATTCCAACCGGAGTTAACACAGAAAATCTTCCGCCGACGTCCTTTGGAACTTCGGTGTAGGGAACATGATTTTTTTGTGACCAAGTGTAGAGTGAACTCTCCTTAGTTTCGGTAATGACGACGGCTTGATCTTTAAGCGCTAAACCTTTTTGCTTTAACCACTCTTGAATTAACTCTAAGCTAACTAAAGTTTCTAAAGTTCCACCACTTTTGGAAGTGAAAACAAATATACATTCTTTTGGTTCGCGAATCCATTTTGTCATAGTCGTGAAATCACGATGATCCACGTTTTCTAAAACCAATAACTCTTCTTTATTAAAAAAATCCCGAATGACCCGAACACCCAAGGAACTTCCGCCGATTCCGACCACGACTGCTTGGCGAAATTGTTGGCCCCGTTTTTTGAAAACGGTTTCGATTTCATCCAGTAAATGTTTTCTTTTGAAAAGTTCGACGAATCCTAAATTTGCCTTTAGCACTTGGTCTAAGCTCTGGCGGGCCAAGCGCAAATTTTCTGGATGAACGGTTCGTAACGGAATAGCATTTCCGTCAGCAGTTGCCGTCGGACCATTAGGTGGAAAATTTGAATTTGTTGTCATGATATAGCTACGTCTTCCTCGATTTTGTGGTAGCCGCGCCATTCTTTTAAACGGCCTCGGGGGCGATCCCCTTCTTCGGGATACTCTAAGAGCACATAGGTGAGCTTAGTGATTTTGCCCAAAGAAACAATATCGAGGGAGGTTAGTTCTGTCCAGGTTCCGGTATTGAAATACTCTTTGTTCAACGCCCATTGACGATACTGATAAACGTGAGAATGGCCAAAGATCACCGTATGAACTTTATCATCACCCAGTACGCGACGGGCGGCCTCGCCCAGGTCAGGGAAAATGGCGCTCTCTAAAACTATTTTTAATAAATTTTTAAGGGTCACCTTACGCCGCGGATCAGTATCAAATAAAGTCTTAACGAAATACTGAACCAAGGCAAAAAAGCCCATCATCATCATTCGAGTTTCGTTAACAAGGCCCCAACGAATCATTTTTGAAAACGGTCGAATTTTATCGATGTGAGGAACTTTGTGTTTTATCTTTAAAACCAGGCCAACGAAAAAGTGCGAACCGAAAGGTAGATTTAAAATTGGCTCGGCCAAATCTTTTTTAAGAAAAAATCTTTTTGGATCCATGCGGTTGGCAGCTTCGTGCATATGCCCATGCTCGATATGTACACCATCAAAATAGTAAACGATGTTTCTGTATTTAACGGTTGTGCCCAAAGTTGAATTTAAAAATGCGCGACATGCGGGCCACAACATTGGTTGGTCATGGTTACCCATTACATAAGTCACCGTGTGGCCTTGAATGGCCGCGAAATCAGCAAAAGCTTTAAATACGCGCTCGTGACCGGCAACAATTGATTTCATTACCTCTAGTGCTACTGATTCCGTGATCACCGTTAAAAAATGTCCACGGTAATCAACTTGTAGAAAATTAAGGAAGTCGCCGTTGATTACCAGCTCGACATCAGATTCGCGGAATGTTCCTGAAGAATAGTAGTGAAGAAATTCAATCAGCTTATCGCCGTAGTAAAATTCCTCTAGCGAATTAAGTCCACCGTCAGATAAAAACTTGCCCTTACCCAGGTGCAGATCGCTGATGACTAGTTTGTATCTTTTGCGTTGAGGGACTTCCATCACTTATTTTTAGTCGCGTTTGCGGCCAGGGGCAAGATCATCACTCTGGGCCTCTAGGTGAGTCAGAGCCAAACGCAGTGCCTTAACGGTTTTGCGCATTTGATCTTTTTTGTTCTCGATGGATTTAAACATGTCTTGGACTTTTGTCCGATGATGATCAAGTTCAGATTTCAATTGGTCCATCTTGCGTTGAAGCTCTAGAATTTGTTCATCCTTGGCCCGCAACAATGCTTGCTTTTCGGTTTTAACGATTTCAAGACGGTTTTCAAGCTCGCGCTCTTTAACCCGGATCTTTTTAAAATCAGTGCGAAGGCGTGATTCAAGGTCTTCCACCTTTTGGCGGTTCTTGCTGAGTTCTGAATCTTTATAATTTAATTGGCCCTTTAAAAGGGTAATTTCACTTTGCCCTTGCTCAAAAATGTCGACCTTTTCACGTTCGGCATTTTCAACCCGGCTAGCTAACTCTTCAGCGCGTTGGCGCATGATATCGGCAGCCATCGCAAGGTCGTCATTCTCTGAGCGAAGACGATCCACTTCTTTTTCCATGGAAAGAATTTTATCTTGAGCAATTTGCAAAGTCGTTGCTTGCGCAAGGCTAGCATCCGGACTGACGTGCGCACGATACTCGCGCTCGGCAATTGGTGCTGACATCACAAATTTATCATCCGAATTACCAAACTTAGTATAAGTCTCGCCGGAGCTGCGCCCTTGATTTTTATTTTTAACAGGATTTCTATTTTTATTACTAGGATGAACCAAAGTTTTCGCAAGATCCTGAAGTTGAGCAACCGGAACAGTTCCATCAATAGGAACAGCCAAAGTAGAATCATCCATCAAATCTTCTTCACGAATTTCATTGGAAACGGGACCCATTGGTTCTTCATCTAAAGAATTCCAAATGCTGGCGGCCGGTCTCGTACCAACCATAGAACCTTCAGAGGGAATAACACTAGCTAAATCACGGGATTCATCTGAATGATTAAATTCTAAAATTCCAAGGCTTTCTTTTGCGACGGTATCTTTACTTTCATACTCATCAGACGAATCAACGGCAGCAGAGTCTTCAGACTGAAGATCATCCATCAAATCATCAAAAAGATTGGGTGCTTCGTTACCCTTTTTTGAACGTGGCATACTATATTAGTTATCGGGAAAAACAGGACCATACTGTAGGATTTGGGCCTTTGTTGGGTGTTATTTGTGCTTTCGGAGGATGGCAAGAGAAGGAAAATTATTTTTTCGTTTC
>JAZKJI010000125.1:6080-8024 GCA_040384405.1 Bdellovibrionota bacterium | reverse complement strand
CAGCTGGCGGAGTCGTCGCCCCCGGAGTTGTTACCGGTGGAACTTGTCCATCTGCTGGAGGTGCTGAAGGTCCATTTGGATTGTTTGCGGCATCAGCAGCGGCTTGTTTAGCAGCGGCTTCAGCTTGTTCACGCTTGGCTTTTTGTTCCGGAGTTTCGTTGACGTTTTCAGATTTAACTTTAGTTCCCGGTAATCCACGGTCTTTCTTTTGTTCTGCACAAGAGAAACCTACCAGGGCTACTAATATAATAGTTGTCGTCCACATCTTTTTCATCGCAAACCTCCGCTTATTCTTCTGAAACTAGTTGATGCGAAGGCCTTGCCAATAAAATTATGTCAGATTTCAAGGGCTTAAACTGTCTCAACATGGGACTTGTTGGGCGAATGCCCTTTACGGGCAACGAGTGTCGTTATGATGAACACCGTTAATTATTCAATTAACTTCTCAGCGAGATAGAAATTGGCCTATGCTTTTGATTACAGGGGGGCAAATATGATTAAGGGTTCCACTTCTTTTATTTTTGTTACTTTGTTTTCACTTTCGGCTTTAGCCATCCGCCCTGATCTTAAAACACTTCCCATCGGCCTGGCACCCAGTGAACAAAATATCCAGATTCGTGGAGAGTCCCCGTCCGCGCCACCAATTTCAGGAGTTATTCACTCTCTTGGAGAATGGGAAGAATCACGGGAAGCTATGACTTTGTGGCCTAATAAATCTTGGATTCGCGCCTTATCGGACAATGGAAAAGTCAGGTTACTAGCCGATTCCAACTCTGATCAAAAGTGGTGGCAAGAATGGATTACGGATGCGGGAATTAACGAATCTGCCATTTCCTATTTTGTCGTCAAAACCGACAGCCTTTGGGTTCGCGATTATGGCCCTTGGTATATCGTCGATTCAAAAGGACAGTTCGGAATTGTCGACAATATTTATAATCGTCCGCGACCCAACGACGACAAAGTTCCTGAATTCATTAGCAAGGCACTAAGTCTTCCATTATACAAGACGGGACTTACTCACACCGGCGGAAACTATTATAGCGATGGGTCTGGAAATGCTTTTTCATCGACTTTAGTTTTTACGGAAAATACTAATCTTCAGAAAGACGGCGTTCTAAAGCGCATGCTGGATTTTTTGGGAATCGAAAGATATGCCACTTCCCCGTTATCTCCAAACATCACCATCGAGCACTTAGATACCTTTGGGAAATTGGTTTCACCTGATACCTGGGTATTTAGCCAGTTCCCGGCAAATTCCAAACACTATAAATCGTCCGAAGACATGGTAGCACTGTTAAAAACTTTGCGAAGTCCTTACGGCACTCCGTACAAAATATTCCGTATGAAAATGACAAAGCTTCCACAAAATTCTGGCGAGCAATATCGCGCTTACATTAATTCATTCATCAGTAACGGCGTTCTCTACTTCCCTTCATACGGTGATGAAGTAGATAAAGAAGTAACCACCATTTATCAGCAAGCGCTTCCTTCCTACAAAATTGTGGGGGTGGATGCCGAGGAAACTGAGTGGGGAGATTCTGTTCACTGCCGCAGCCGGAATTTAATTAACTGGAATACCGTTTTCATTTTTCCTTACATTCCACAAAAAAGTTTGATGGCTGGTGAACCTATACTAGTGACGGCAAGAATTTATCCCTCACCGGGAAAGCAAATTAAAAATGCATCTGTAGTTTGGAAAGTTAACGGATCTGACGAACGCGTAATTCCGTTGACCGAAAGTAACCTACACGAATTTTCCGCCACTTTACCTGCGCAAACTCGCGGCGCCCAACTTTCACTTTATTTTGTAGCAGAAGATACAAACGGAGTTAAAAAAACTTCTCCGATTCGCGCACCTTCGATGACCATAAATGCTGTGATTGAATAATTAAAAATCGTTGGGGCTAAACCCAAATTGAAAAGTACAGATAGATGCACTGGGTG
>JAZKJI010000125.1:3162-6070 GCA_040384405.1 Bdellovibrionota bacterium | reverse complement strand
TGGGTGCCGCCGTTTGACTGAGGCGAAAGGTTTCTTGAAACCTTTTTTCATCGGGTACGAGTGCTGCTGCCCGTTGCAGATGATAAATGGCTCTTTCCTTTTGACCCAGTTTCCAAGCCGCACAACCTTGCATATAAGCGGTTAATCCAGAATTTGGTTGAGACTGGGCCAACCTTTCCAGAGCAGCTTGCTTTTCCGGCGTGACAGGTAACAAATAATTTAAAACACTGGCCTCCTGAAGTTGCGAGTCCTCGGGATTTAATTCCTTGGCGCGCTCGAGGTTAGTAATAAAATCGGTTTCCTTTTGGGGGTTCCAACCTTCCGTCGGCGAAGGATCACCAACTGAAGTTACTTTCTCTAAAAGAAAAGACAAAGTGACGGCTTTAGCGGCACCTTTGTTCCCTTGATCCCGGGATGCTAATTCTTGGGCCGCTTCACGGAATTCCAACAACCCTTGCTTTGTCGTGATTTTATTTTGCGATAACAAAGCAAAAAGTTTTTGAACGACGGCCTCGAAAGGCTGTGCACTAATGGGAAGATTTTTATAAAACTCGGTCAGCCTTGATGCTCTAAACATCAACAAGGCCGTTTCGCATTCTTCACCGTCCGGCTGGGCGCACGTTTTCGCAAAGCCATCCCAAAGAGTTTTTAATTGTTGAGCTTCTGGGCCGCAATCTTGGGACGGCAAAATCAATTTTTTGTCGCGAATGTCTGCAATCAGAGCATTAAAAGATGTAGTTTCAATCGTGGTGAAAAAATTTTGGCAGTTAGTGCCGGAAGTGTCATTCTCGGCAACGGGTCTTCCCGGGGATTGTTTAGCAACATCAATTAGTTTAGTCGATGATGGGGGCTGCGCCTGAACAACCTTGTCTTCACTTTTTTTACTTTGCCAAAAAAATGCAAAGGCCACGATGGAAATAATTAAAATAATGAAAAATGTTGATCCCCATTTTGGACCTTTACCGGTGGCCGAAATTTTTGCGCCCGAGTCAATATTCATAGGCTTAAGTAATTAGCCCCAACTACGGATAGGCGCAAGGTGAATTGGGGTTTAATTTTGTTTCGGCAACACTTTAATCTTGCAGCACCGGCTGGGAAACACGTAATACTTTATGACCCTTAAAGGATCAGAAGTAACGCCCACCAGAAGAGGTTATCCATGCAACTTTTTTATACTCATTGGCAAAGTCCGATCGGCAAAATTCATTTAGTCAGCGATGAAAAGTCACTTCGCTATTTAATTTTCGATAAAAATTGGAAAGAACTTAAGAGAAAACTAACTGACCTTGAAGAAAAAGAAACGCCGGTATTAAAGCAAGCCATCCGCGAATTAAAAAAATATTTTCAAGGCGGTGTTCATCAATTTAATGTTCCTGTTTCTTTTGAGGGAACCGAGTTCCAGAAAAAAACCTGGAATGCACTTCGAAAAATTCCCTACGGAAAAACAATTTCTTATGGCGAACAAGCAACTCGCATCGGCTCACCAATGGCGGTTCGCGCCGTCGGTGCAACGAACGGAAAAAATCCAATATCAATTATCATTCCGTGTCACAGAGTTATCGGTAAGTCTGGCCACCTGACCGGCTATGGTGGCGGAATCGGAATCAAACAAAGACTTCTCGAGCTTGAAGGAATACTTTAATTAAATTACTACCCATACTGCCTCAGGCGGGGCTGTCTGGGTGCAGAGTTTTTTCTGAGATGGCCGCAGCTGCCCGTGAAGCAATGGCATTGCGGTTGCAATTCTTAACCTCGCAGTCCACCAACTGGGAGGTTATATGGACCAAACATCAACATTCGCAGGCACAAAAACAAATCTACCAACTGAAGGTACCGTAACAAAACAGGTCGAACAACTAACCGCAAAAGTTCCATCACTTGGATACTTAAGCTTAGCGGTTGGAAGCATGGCAATTAGTGCCGCCCTTGCCGTTTTTTCTAAGAAAAAAACTTTAGCAAACTTCGTCGGTTTATGGGTTCCAAGCTTTATGCTAATTGGGATCTATAACAAACTAGTCAAATTGGAAGGTTCAGATCACCTGTCTAATCCAAACATTCACTAAGGTTTTTTATTCAGAACGAGCTTAAGCCCTGGTGGGAAACTACCAGGGCTTTTTTATGAACAAATGACCGTACAAAAACCTGACAGGTGGCCCCCTTCCCTACTTCCGGTAGGATCAACAAATTCTGAAGGGGATACTCATGTCAAAATTGAATTACTTTATGGGCGCGGTCGGGGCCATTTTACTTGCTAGTTGCTCGGCTCCCCCGGGGGAATCCGCCTTCTCAACTGCACCGGTTAGAATTCCTGAAGTAAAATCCACGACAGAATTATTGTTTATTAACGGCAAAGAATTTTGCTCGGAATACAAAGAAATTACGGCCAAAGAATACGGAAAATACATCACGGTACCTAAAGACTACAACGACCCTTCTAAGGGAACATTGGAAATTTACGCTTACACGATGAAACCATTTAATCCTGATCTTCCGACTTACATTTATGTAGATGGTGGCCCCGGGCAAAATACCCATGGAATGATGCCGGATTACTTTGATGATCGTATGAATGAAATCAGATTCGACCAACGGGGTTTAGGTTGTTCGACTCCCGAAACTTATGAACTTTATAAATCAGCCTACCTTTATTCCAGTGAAAACAATGTACGCGACATGGATGCCATTCGACATTCCTACGGCATTAAGGAATGGTCAGTTTATGGCGTCAGCTACGGGACCGTTCCCGCTACCATGTATGGCTCTAAATTTCCCGAGCAAACTGTTTCTGTTGTATTAGAAGGCGTTGTTGGACGAACAGAACTTTTAACTCAAAATCGTTACAAGGCTGATAAACTAAATCTTGTTTTAGCGCAACTTACGCCAGAACAACGCGTTTCATTCGGTACAA
>JAZKJI010000125.1:0-3152 GCA_040384405.1 Bdellovibrionota bacterium | reverse complement strand
AATCGTGTTTGAAGAGTCCGAAGATACCAGTTTGATTTTTTCACTGTTATTCCGGCAGTTTTATTCGGAAGCTGGATTAAGAAAAGCCGTTACGTATTTAAAACTTTTTATCGAGGACAACGGAACTATCCGAAGAGAACTTTTAAAACAGCTGCGCGACAGTGCCAGCGCTTCCAATCAATTTAAATTGCCGCAACAACCAGGCGCCGTTGATCAAAATATTCAGATCATTATTTATTGCCGTGATCTTGATGCCCGCGCGGGTGATGGCCGGGAATTAAGTTATATGAACGGAATCGGATTTTATGAAATTCGAAACTCCATGAAGTTTATGAGCGAGTTGTGTGAAAAGGCCGGAGTTCTTCCTGCGGATGAAACACCGTTTAACGTTAACAATTATCCAATTACTAAACCTGTTTACTACTTTCAAGGCTCCCACGATGGTGCCACAATTGCCGAAGGAGCTCTGGAACATTGGCGACTTGTCCCTAAGGGAAAAAGCTATTTTATGCTGGCCCAAAAAGGTGGGCATAATCCAAATTTATCCCGACTAGAGGGAATGCTGGATCTAGGTGAGATGGATCCAGTTTCTGCCGCTTTAAAACAAACGCAGTTAGCCGGGTTTGAAAGAGTGCTCTTCGAAAATAGTATTTTGGCCCGGCCCATTAACCTGCCCGAAGTTGCTGCCGTTAATGACCTGGTCCCGGTCGAGCAAAAGTGGCTGCTTTATACTGAACTTCCTGGTAGCTTTATTGATATCAATAAGGAACTTGATGGCATTCGCCGTCTCTCTATGGAAAGGTAAAGTTAATGGCACAGTCACCTCTTGAATCGCATTGGCCATTGATAAAGTCATTGGCTGAAAAAGGTGATCAGAGCCAACTGTTAAAACATATTACCGATACCCCCGACTCTAAAGAACGGGTCGAACTTTTCCGTTTTGCCATTCGCTGTTTGATGTATCGCGAATGGACCAATAAAAATCTTTCTCCCATTGTTGATTTAGGTGATGCCGTCATTAATCATGCTCTTGATCTTTCTAAGGGCCCCGATGGCGCGCACTTTCGCGAACAAGCAAATATCATGTGCTTTAATATGTCAGCCAACGTTGCTGATTGTTGGGATAACGGATTTATTCGCACGACCGTCCATTTTGAAAAAGGACTTCGATGGGCAGATCAAGCTTTAGAGCTTCGCCGTGAATTAAAAAAAGGCCCTGATCCTTTGTCGATGGCTTTTTGGGCTCGCGGAATGCACTTGATGTCATTGGGCCGCTTGCCCGAAGCCCAAGGTGAATTTTTAAAAAGTTTAGATTATGCCCAAGTTACGGCTGCCGAAATGGAGGCCGAAAAAGAAGTAAGTCCTAAAGCTCCTTTCTTAGTACTATTGGGCTTTGGTTATCTGGCCCTAGTGCAAATTGCCCAGGGACTTAAAGAGGGCTCGATGGTGTTCGAGCAAGTGATGGATGCCTTTAATGGAATGGCTCAGTTATCCGCGGAAGGTAAAGATGATGCTGCGATCGGCGTAGCCCAACTTCAATACGTGCGGGCAAAACTCATCAGTAAAGTAAGTCCACCCGCCTAAATTTTATAGTATTACTTGGCAGCTCAGCATGATGCGATTTGCTTATTTATAGCAATTTTCTAATTATTCGTGGGCCAAGATATTTACTAGCTTTCCAAAGGGGTCGCGCACATAAAATCTGCGCACTCCCCAGGGTTCGGTGGTTAAATTATATTCAATTTTAAATTTAGCTTTTTTCATTCGGCGAAACGCTTCCTCGACGTCATCAACCTCGATGGAAATATCCGGAACTTTTGTTCCGGAACCACCTTCTGTCGCAAAACTGATTTGTACTTGCATCTTTGAGCTAGAACCGTAGGTTGCAATCCAACCCAGATCCATCAAATTCTCTAGACCCAGGATTGTTTGGTAGAATTTTTTAGCAGCCGCTGTTTTTTTCACAGAAAAATTTGTGACGATTCGTTTTACTTTCATAGCGGTATTTACTGCCTAACTAAGTGGGTTTACTAATGTGGATCCAGAGATGATTTTCCAGCCGTCTTCTTTCTTTAACCATGTGCGCATGAAGCGGATGGTGCCTGACCATTCAGGGCCCTCGTAAACGCCTTGGCAGACGACGACGGCGGCATTTCCGTGATCAACAATGTCATAGTCACTCATTATAACTTTGGTAAATTTGGGGCCTTTGCCGGGCTGGTGGGCTGCAACAATTTTTTGTTTAACCTTTTGTCCATCGATAAGAGCATCGTCAGAAAGTACACTAGCGAAAAATTTTGGATCGGGACCCAGTTCTGCCATTCGAAGTTTTTCTTCCATCTCCATGATTTCTTGTTTGGTTCCCATCGATCCTCCAGCTTGAACGCTAACTTGCTTACACTTTATGGTCATTACCGAAATTTCTGGGCGCAAAGCCTAAATAAAACTTTATTCGTCTTTTGGAAGCGTCGTCCTGGGCTTTTGCCGTACCTTTAAGTACCTGAAGTTACGTGTTTTTTGACTTTTTTAGAAATCCCTATTGCTTCAATACGGGCTATATGTAAATTATATGTAAGTGGGTTATGTTACCCGGCTTACGGTGCGAAGGGGGTTTCGGATGAAAGCTTTGAATTTAGACGAGCTTAAAGCCTTAATTCAAAAACCCCATACCCGTGAATATTTGCAGTGCCCTTCGCTGATTGATGGAATTCCCCGGGGGGCTATTTCAGAAATTTCTGGAAATGGAAAAACTCAATTCGTGGCGCAACTTTTAAAAGAACATCCCACCCTGAGAACGGCGTGGGTGGAAGAACATTTTTCGGTTAACCCTTTTGGCTTACAACAAATGGAAATTAAACCTAATCAAATTTTTTTTGTGGAGGCCGGTTCGGATTTAGAATGGGCTTTACTTCAAATTTTAAAATCCCAGGTTTTTCCTTTGGTGGTTATGTACGCAAATATCAAAGACTTAAAAAGTTTACGGCGTATTCAATTGGCGACGGAAAAATCCCACGTTGCGACTTTATGGTTAACTCCTAAACCGCAACCGCACTGGACCAGCAGTGTGCAATTAAAAGTTTCTAAAGTCCCACGCACTAATGAATTAAATATTAATCTTTACTCAATTAATCTTGCCAGCACAGGCATTTCAG
>JAZKJI010000124.1:12328-12877 GCA_040384405.1 Bdellovibrionota bacterium | reverse complement strand
GGCCTATGTTAATTACTACATTAGATATTTTGGATCATCGGAGTTAACTTTAAAAAATCTGAAATCTTTTTCCCGCGCTTCAAAGTTCGATAATTTTATGCGGTTAGGTTTTTGGCTTTTATTACTAAAGCCAGAGGCCTTTACATTTTTCTTTAGTACGTCTCTAGTTTTCAAAATGTTTCATTGGGCTTGGTTTAATTGGTCGACCCATCGTCCAGTCGCAGAAGGTGTTGCTATCCAAAATCATAATCACGGATTTTACCGGGTTATGAACTTATTGGCTTTTGGTTTATACTTTCATAAGAATCATCACTTGCAAGCTTCCCTCTTTGACCCTAGGGATTTAAAGCAACAAGTCCCGGAATCGTCGGAACAGCTAAAGATGACAGGCTAAGGTATTCTGACTTATCGATTTTGCCTAATGCATCGTTTCTGGAACGTTCCAGAAACATCGCATCAAGCGATTCACCACAAAATTCCGAACGGTGGTGGAATTTAATCCCGATAAACCTTACTCCAAATCCAGTTCAATTTCTCTGCAACCACCGG
>JAZKJI010000124.1:0-12318 GCA_040384405.1 Bdellovibrionota bacterium | reverse complement strand
AAAATAAAAACCAACGCTCCAGCCATCACACAAATTACCGCCAACAACATAGGCGATGGATTATAAATCACTTCCAAAGTTAACCAGAAAATTCCTAACAACGCCAAAGCAGCAAATAATAAAAATCCAATTCCGTAAACGCCGTAACTCAGTGTCAGGGCGAAAACATTTCGTAAAGTTCGTAAAACTGGCAATGCTCGTAATACTCGTAAGAATTTCTGAAACGGCAAAGAACTCATCCCTTAAGTCTGACATTGTTTATATTATAGGGGTATGAATTTACCATCCCCGCCTTTACGAAACCGGAAACTGCGACATTCTTCTCTGAAAGCGTCACATTCCTCCTCACCGCCCACCGTTAGCTATCCCATTAATATTATTTATGGCATCCCAAACAAGCTTTCATGTCTGATGGCACACGAAGATTCCGCTATCATATTCCCTCGAAACTGAATAGAACACCCTAGAGGAAAAATTGACCTCGGGGGAAAAATGAAATCAATATTAATCGCACTATTGTCTGCATCCGTACTTGTGGGATGTTCAAAAAAAGAAACGGCAGCTCCTGAAACCCGGCCCGAGAATCCAAAGGGTTTTGAAATCGTTGATCAAACTGGTCAAGCCGATACTGGAAACTGGTTCGTCAAAGATCCAGTCGATGACAAACTTGAAGGCGTTAGCTCTGAAAAAGCGATTAAAGAATTCGATCTAAAACACGAACGCGAAATCATCGTGGCCGTGATTGATAGCGGTGTTGATGTAAAGCATCCTGATCTTCAGGGAAAAATCTGGGTTAACCCAAAAGAATCAGGTCTTGATGAAAAAGGCGTTGATAAAGCCAATAACGGAATCGATGACGACGGCAACGGTTTAGTTGACGACGTTCACGGTTGGAATTACTTGGGCGGTGCTGACGGAAAAAATATCGAGCAAGAAACCTTAGAGATGACTCGTGAAGCTTTAGCTTACGATAAACTTTTAGCTTCTGGTGCGGTTCTTACGCCTGAACAAGAAGCTTACTACAAAAAAGTAGTAGCCGCTTACGAGGCCGAGAAAAAAGATGCTCAAGACACTTTAGCTGAAATGGAACCGCAAGAGAAAAAAGTTGCGGCAGCTAAAGCGACTTTGAAAGAAAAATTGGGTTTGGAAGATTATAGTCAAGCGGCTTTAGAAGCAGCGACTTCGGCAGATGCTGATGTTCTTGCGGCAAAAGATGTTTTACTTGCGACAATCAAACAATACCGCACGGTCGAGCGTTTTTATCGTATCTTCGATAATGCGAAAAATACCTTAGCGTATTACTTAAACAAAGATTTCAACCCAAGAACAATCGTCGGTGACGATCCAAATGATTTTTCCCAAACTGTTTACGGGAATAATGATGTGCAAGGTCCGGATGCTTTACACGGGACTCACGTTGCGGGAATTATCGCTTCAGTTCGTGGTAACGGCATCGGCGTTGACGGAGTTGCTGAAAACGTAAAGATCATGGCTTTAAGAGCAGTACCAGATGGTGACGAGCGCGATAAAGACGTTGCTTTGGCCGTTCGCTATGCGGTTGACCATGGTGCTCATATTATTAACATGAGTTTCGGCAAAGGATTTTCTCCTGGTAAAGCGCACGTGGATGCGGCTTTCCTTTATGCAGCTGAAAAAGGTGTTTTACTTGTACACGCAGCGGGAAATAGCGCAAAAAATAACGATCTTGGTGGAAACTATCCTAACCGTACGGTTTTAAATTCAGCGGTATTAAATTTACCGGCGAAAATTCCTACTTGGATGGAAATCGGTGCTTCGGCTCAGGAAAAAGGTTTAAAGATGGTTGCTTCGTTTTCTAATTATGGAAAAGCAGAAGTTGATTTGTTTTCACCGGGTGTGAATTTAAAAGCGACAGTTCCTAATAATGAGTACGCGGTATTAAGTGGAACAAGTATGGCTTCTCCGGCAGCGGCGGGATCTGCGGCTTTGTTAATGTCTAACTTTCCTGCGATGTCAGCGGCCCAAGCGAAAGCGATTCTTTTAAGACAAGTTCGTTTGTATAATTCTTTGGAAGTTCATCTTCCGGGAAGTTCGCCACTTGATCTTCCAGTTCCGTTTGCAAGTTTATCTGCAACTGGTGGAGTAATCGATACTTTACGAAGTATTAAATTGGCTAAAGATTTAAGCGGTCGATAGTTTAATAGCTGAAGTTTAAAGGCTGAATCGGAGCCCAATAAATGCTCTGAATAAGTTAAACGAAATTATTAATAAGATTAAGAAATTTCTAAAAAAAACCAGCTATCAAAGGCTGGTTTTTTTGTTTCAACAAAAATTTCTCGAAGCTCACGAAAAAAACGCCGACTTCTGCGGCGCTTCTAAATTTCCTCCCTCAACTAAACAAAAGTTAAGCGATGCTCCTTTCGGCTGTTGAATTCATTATCCAATTCTAAAGATTATGCTAGGATTTTTAGATATGGAAATGGCGATAAGGTTTAACCCAACGTTGGTTACGCTTTCGATTATTGTGGCGATATTTGCGTCCTACGTGGCGTTAAATTTGGCCAACAGTGTGACGGAGGCAAAAGGAAAAGCTCGGGCGGCTTGGCTTTGTTGCGGAGCCCTTGCCA
Source organism: Bdellovibrionota bacterium (assembly GCA_040384405.1). Lineage (GTDB taxonomy): Bacteria > Bdellovibrionota > Bdellovibrionia > Bdellovibrionales > Bdellovibrionaceae > JAZKJI01. The sequence goes on along the minus strand of JAZKJI010000124.1, from coordinate 9,712 downwards.
TGGGTATCGGAATTTGGAGCATGCATTTCATCGGAATGTTGGCGTTCGAAATGCCGGGTATGGAAATGGCCTATGATGTTCCGTTGATGATTTTATCAGTGGTCATTGCAGTTGGTGCCTCGGGATTAGCTTTATATGTTGTTAGCCGATTAATTGTTCCAATGGCGTCCTTAATTTCTGCAGGGATTGCAATGGCCGTTGCGATTGCAGGAATGCACTACACGGGAATGTATTCCATGCGGATGGAAGCTTCCATCCAGTGGAATATATTTTTAGTTGTCGTTTCAATTGTGATTGCCCTTGTCGCTTCGTTTTCCGCACTTTTTATTTCAATTCGTTTAAGAAATAAACCAGAACACCATTGGAAGTTAATGGGTGCAGCTACCTTAATGGGCGTGGCCATTGCGGGAATGCACTATGTGGGAATGATAGCCGCAACTTTTGTGCACGATCATGATGTTGCCATTCACAGTGAAAATTTATTGGTGACTTCTGGCTTAACTGCCACTGTACTTGTCACTACCCTTTTAATTTTAGGTTTGGCTTTAGCCGGATCAATCGGCCAAAGAATTTGGACACAAAGAAGAAAAACCAATGAAGAAATCGTCCGCAAAAGCGAAGAAAAATTTCGTGCGTTGGTCGAAGCGGTTAAAGATTACGCGGTTTTCATGTTGGATACCACGGGACACATCACAAATTGGAATTTCGGTGCCGAGCGAGTGACTGGCTACAAAGCCAACGAAGTTGTGAACCAACCGGTCTCTTTATTTTATACCGATGAAGATATTTACGCGAATACCGCCGAAAAGGAATTACAGGCGGCACTTGAAACCGGGCACTTTGAAACGGAAGCCTTACGAAAAAGAAAAGATGGCTCCATATTTTGGGCCGATGTGGTGATTGCACCTTTATACGATCAAGATGGAAACTTAAGCGGATACTCGAAAGTAACCCGCGATATTACTGAACTTAAAGAAGCGGACTTAAAATTACGAAAAATTAACGAAGATCTGGAAAAGCGAGTTCAGCACCGGACCAATGAATTGCAGGCGCGTGAAGCGCAATTACGTTCGATCACGAATGCGGTTCCAATTTTGATCGGACAGCTTGACCGCGAGGAACGGTTTTTACTGGCAAACGATGCTTTATCAAAATGGTTTGAAAGAACTAACGAGCAAATGATTGGCGCGACTTTCAAAGAAGTATTGGGTGAAGACCGCTACCCTGCCAATGAACCTCATATTAGAAAAGCATTATCTGGTCAGGTAGTGACCTACGAACGTTTATCCCATAGCGCAGACCGTAGTGCCGTACTAAATATTACGTTTGTACCAGAATTTGATGAATCAAATCAGGTAACCGGATTTATTTTAGTTGCCAGCGATATTACAAAACATAAAGAGATCGAAAAAGAATTAAAAAAAGCCATCGATGCCGCGGAAGTAGCCAGCGAAACAAAAAGTGCGTTTCTGGCAAACATGAGTCACGAGATCAGAACTCCGCTGGGTGCAGTACTAGGATTTTCAGAATTAATCATGAATCAGGATATTTCAGCGTCAGAGCGAGCAAATAGTTTCGAGATCATCCGCCGAAACGGAAGCCTATTATCAAACATCATTAACGACATTCTGGATTTATCAAAAGTAGAAGCAGGAAAAATGGAAGTCGAAAAAATCGATGTTCCTTTTGTCGAAGTGTTGACGGAACTGGGATCGCTTTTGAGTTTAGAGGCTTCCGAAAAAGGAATTAAGCTAACGGTCGTAACGGAAGGAATGATTCCAAAAATTGTAAAGACAGATCCCCTGCGATTACGTCAAATTTTATTAAACATCGTAGGCAATGCTTTAAAGTTTACGGACCGCGGTTCGGTAGAGGTAAAAGTAAGATTGGTAGCAGATCTCGATAGCTCGTTGAAGTTAGCATTTATTATCAAAGATACCGGAAAAGGAATTCAGCCAGAACAGGCCGAAAAGCTTTTTACCCCATTTACCCAAGCCGATGTTTCAACGACCAGAAAATTCGGCGGCACCGGATTAGGCCTAGTACTTTCAAAAAAATTAGCAAATGCCTTGGGCGGAGATGTAATTTTAAAGGAAAGTAACCCAGGAGAAGGCAGTACGTTTGTAATTACAATTGATCCAGGCGAATCAGAAAGTATTTTATTTCAAAACGTGGAAGAGTCCCACAAAGTTTTAAAACTCCCACTAGTCGACCGCCAATTCAATTTGCACGACTTAAAAGTTTTGGTGGTAGAGGACAGTTTAGATAATCAAGATTTGATCAAGCATCTGTTACGAGGAGCAGGAGCCGTCGTAGAAACAGCGAATAACGGTAAAGAAGGATTCACCAAGGGAATTACCGGCGATTACGAAGTGATATTGATGGATTTGCAAATGCCCGAGATGGACGGTTACGAGGCCACGCGAACTTTACGCCAGAGTGGGTATACTAAGCCGATCATTGCGTTGACTGCGCATGCGATGAAGGAAGAGCGGCGGCGGTGTTTGGAGAGTGGGTTTGATGATCATCTGACGAAGCCTATTGATAGGAAGATTCTTTTGCAGGTGCTTTCGGAGTATTCTTTGGATGGGGTGGTTTAGATTTTCGATCTATTAGGTTTTTTGGTGCTACTTCCGCTCCAACCACCGCCGGGTAAAGAAAAAATGTATCGTTCTATTAGTCTAAGCTCCCAAGCCTCTACATTTCCAGAAAATGGAAAAACAAGCTTAATTTCATCCGATAAATAAACCTCTAGAGTGCCATCGATTTTCAATACCGCATTGACAATTTCCTTATCAAGTATCTTATTTTTCCCATGATCCTTGGGATTGGTAACGATGAATTTTTCACCCTTGTGAAATACATGAATCAACGAAAAATACAGACCTGTAAACTCATTTCCTCCGGTAAATAAAAGGCCGTTACCCAGACCCTCTTGAGCCATGCATGACGTAAATTTCTGACCAATTAGTTCATCAATCACGACATGGCTCACCAGTTTTTCCTATCCATCAATAAACTCTAACTGACTGACAGTTTTACTATCTTGTATTATTCGGGACGATATTAGCAAATCGATGTTTGATTCGGAGAATATTCTCTTTCTAAAGATTATGAACAATGCGACGATAATGAAAAATAGTATAACAATGATTGAAACGCCTTTTCTGTATTTCCCAGTCCGCTTGATATAAAACTCCCGATCAAAAGATTCCTACGGGTTAAAGTATTCGAATTAAAATCGACTCTGCCTATTCAGACCAAAATATCTTATCTGCCTTAATTAAGGCCTCGGCTTTTTCCATCGCACCTGATAGTGAGTCGGATCGAATACCCCCTCCAATATACTCACCTATACCTGCCCCTTGCTCAAACCAGATATAATAAGTGTCAGCTTTGCGATCATAACGCTCTTCTATCGGGTCATCTCCGTCGCCCGATCCCAAATCAACGTCGTGTAACGTTATACAAACTTTTAATTCCTTGCCGTTGTAATTCCAAATTCCTGATTTATTCATTTTACCAAACAATTGTGTTTATCTCCACGTAGAAATACGTCCTTGCACTTACCAAAGTGGCTTTTTTCCAATGGAATCCACCTGCGATATTCGATTCTTATAAAGCAAGCTAATCACCAAGCACAAACTGATAATCACAAAGCATTCATAAGACAACCACGCTGTTCTAGATTCATAATCAATATTCCAAAATAAAACTAAAATGTCATAAATTGAATGGATGAAAACCAAGAATAATAAAGAAGTTCCCTTTGACCTTAAGATTCCGAACAATAATCCAAAAGCAAAAAATAACGGGAATTGCATAATACTCTGCGCTTGCATGTGAAACACCATGAACAGAATAGCAGAAGCCACGATTGCAACTTTAGTACCTTTTAACTGCTGAACCGATTCGAAAATTATTCCTCTAAACAAAGTCTCTTCAAAAAGTCCGACGGCTACACTGCTGAATAAAAGTACGATAAATACTTCCGGCGCTTGGGGAACATAATCAAAAAATATTGAGCGCGATAACGCTAATGCGGTTACTGCGATAGTAACGAGTGTAATGTTTCGGTTCCAACCATTAAATGAAAATAACGACTGGATTCCGATTCGATACCAAGGCATAAAAATAATTAGCGCGAAACCTAAAAGTCTTGGGACATTCATCACAGTATCGCGAAATACCCAATCATCAAAATTCGCAACCGGAATTAAATGATAAATCCAAGCCCTCGATAACATGTATAGAACAAGGACTAAGACCCAAAGTTGAATTTGACGTTGTATGGTTCTATTCAATTTCAAAATAAATTGGGTCCTTTTTATCCCAAAAGGATTGCAGCTAACGTTTATATAGTTTCAGTTTACTTATTTTTCACTCGAAGTCCAAGACCCTGTACTATCAGCTGTAGGAACTAGTGATCCCATATTATTACGTTATCGAAATATCGCAACTTATATCGATGTGTACTAAAGGTTGATTTACGAAGTGGTCCCGGGAAAATTGTCCATATTACTATTTAGAATTCTTTCCTTTAGTTAATTTGGCCCCTTCCTTTATACGCCGATCATTTACCAATCCCAAAAGATCATCTATCAATATACCCGTGTCATTCAGTTCGCCATCGGTGGTACCAATTTCTCCCATTAGAATGGTTAACCCTTCAATCAATGAGTTAAGCGCGCTAAAGTCTGCCTTCTCGTAGTTTCTTAATTTTTCAAAGAAACCTTCTGCTATCTTTTTAGTGCTTAATGTCTCAACTTCATCGATCATTTCATTTATTTTTTTTGGCATCGCAATCCTTCACTACTATTTGACCAACTCCAACTGTCGCGCTAGCGACTCTCACGACAGTTCCGAGCAAATTGGTACCTACTGCACTACTTCCGGCAACCAATCCCATCCCTCCCACTGCCAAAGGAGCGCCGGCAAACAAAATTTTAGTTTCTCTGTGACGTCCTCAATTCAATGGTTTGATTGTCATGAGTCATAAGTGTCGCACTAACTACTTTCCATATAGAATTTTCATTAACTACCTTAACGTTCACAGTTCCTCGTTTTTTTTCACCAGTTGCATTAAGCAAATAATTTACTTCACCAGTTCGCTTCGACGACCCGCCAAAAAACGCGAGATTCACAGAGGTCACCGGCCCTATAATTCCCGCTAATTCATTATTGTTCCAAATATAACTTTCTGCTGTTTTATATGCTTCTCCAGAAGATAATAAAAAATAACCGCCGATGTAGAGGATAACCCCTAAGGTAATCGCAGTTATTATTGTCTTTTTGTTAAATTTTATCATCGACCGTACCCATCACGACATAATTCAGTGCCACCATTTACGCTAACGCCGGCATATTTCATGAATAAACACGGCAGATGTTTAGGATTCGTAATGCCGTATATTATCGCTTGGCTTTTTTAAAATCACTTTCAGTGATATTAGGTGCACATTTTCCAAGAGCAAGATCCACCTTTTTATCCTTCAAAGATTTAATACCAAACACGTAGTTCTTTCCAACCTCATAAACGGGACCACCCTCGATCCCGTCGACGTATATATATTCCCCTAAAATCTCCTTTACTTTAATACTACCCTTTAGATTTTTTAATACGGCAATATTAATGGCAACTACTTGTTCCGGAGCAGGTCGATCTGGTGTCAATCCAATAACTTTCCCCAATACAAAATTAGGAGTTTTCTTAATAAACGACTTAATAGTTATTGGATTGGTTGGATCCTTCTCGCATTTCGCTTGTCCACTACGTGCAAATCCCGCAAATACAAAAAAGGCTAACAATATGACTCTCATCCACTTTCTCCTACTACTAGTTTCCACACTTATTATCTCGGTCAAACAAACTATTTGCTAAACTCAGCATAGGGCTCAGCAAGTTTATATAACTGACGTCCTCCTAAACTTTTTTTCTGCAGTACTTTGATGGACTCGTGAATACTCATCTAGTTTGATGTGCTCTTTTATACCAAAGGTCAGCCATTCGTTTGTTTTTTTCTACACCTTCGCCTCGTAAATACATTCCACTCAGCGCAAGACGTGCTTCCTTGTCTTTTTTCCGAGCAGCAATTTTCGTGTACTCAAAAGACTTTTTTAAATTTTTTGAAATTCCTATTCCGTGATAGTACATTCGAGCTATTTCACGTGCACTTCCGGTATATTTTAATTCAAATGCCCTTTTATACCACCGAAGAGCTGCCTTTAAATCTTTTCGAGCACGTTTGCCCCACTCTAAGGAAACGGCATATTCAAAGGTTGCAAGGGGATGTTTTAAAATAGCTGCTTTCTTTAACAAAATGCCAGATTTTCGAAAATCTTTTTTAACGGCCCTGCCATAAAAATACCAAGTCGAAAGTGCGTAGGTAGCTTCCGCATCCTTTTTTTTTACTCCGTCTAAAAGAAAGGGCAGTGCCTCATCAAATTTATTTCGATTACTAAGCATCCGAACTCTCTTAATATTCTGCGACATTTTTCTCATATAAACTCCTCACTAACAGCCTTCGCCAGATGGCGGATAAGGTCCCTTTTTTGGATACCAAGATGGTCTCGTGCATGGCCACCGGCGATTTTCATCAGCCTTCTTTCATGGACCTTTTTTTCTATCGCCCCAGATCCTTAGTAATCCATGCATAATTAAACCCGCTTCAGTGACAAGGAAACATCGCCAGATATCATATTCCCAAAAATTCCACAGAATAAGACTTACAACCAGTGTGATAGGAATATGGGCGGCAAATAATTTGATTTTCCTTCTGCTCATTCATTAGTAATCTCCAGAGGATCCTGCCGGGCTCGTAGCCCAAATTATTTTTTCGTTGGACCCGATGATTTTCCACTAACTCTTTTATACCAAAATTCAGAGCGAGAACGACTTTTCGTTACTCCTTCTCCGTTTTTATACATAACACCTAACATTCGATAGGCCTCTTCGTCGCCACAGCGGGCGGCTTTAAGTGCGTAACTACGAGCCTGTTCAAAATCTTTTCTAACTCCAATCCCGTAATAATATAATCTGGCAATTTCGAAAGCCGATGATTTATTTCCTGCTTTTAGAGATATTTTATATAGCTTTAGTGCTGCCTTGATGTTTTTCTTAATACCCTTCCCTTGCTCAAGGTACCCGGCAAATACTCGGCAAGCCTCGGGGTGCTTGAGTGCAACAGCTTTTTTTAATAACTGTATAGATTTCTTCTCGTCTTTCTTCACTGCGCGTCCGTAATGATACCAATTGGCAAGCGCGTACGTTGCCTCCGCGTTTCCTTTTTTTTGCGCTTCTTGGAGGTATGCTAACGCCTCTCTATATTTCTTTTTATGACTAAGCGATAACGCTGTTTTTAATAACTTTTTATCTTGCACGATTATTCTCCCTTAACAACCAAGGGGTCATAAGTTCTAGTACCAAATAGCATTAAACCCGTATCCGTGTCATACAACCCATCAGCAAATCCAAATTCAGTACAACTAAATTAGTCGCAACAAATACCAGTCAAAACTCGGAACTAAAACACCCAATTTATCAAATGTGTTTTAACACCCCAACAATATACTTGCTCTCAATTAGTTTCCTAATTTAGTTCCCGAAGAAGTAGCAATTCGAAACCTGCTATAGTTTCCAAAAGTTTCCCTTGTCCCAGAGTTCCTTTTGCAGTTGGCATAGCAAGAGACCTGTATAAATTCCCGCAATAATAAACCCAATGTGCACTCCGTCATCACCGTTTGCCAACTTTATTGCAATAGCAGAAAAAATATATAACCAGGAAATCAAAAAAATAATTTGATATACTTTAAACCATACAGACTTCATTACTTATCTCCCCCGACGACAACTTCGTCCTTCACTTTCCAATATAACGCCTGGTGCAACCGATGCGGGAGCTCTATTAACATTGCTGGATGTTTGTCCAAACAGCGGGTCCACATTGTCATCTGCAGACCTACCTAATGCTTTTTCCATTTGTTTGTTTCCTTCATATATCACTAAAGCGGAAGCGATGATTCCGCTGATCTTCGCAGCTGGATGTTTAAAGAACGTTGCACTCAAGGCTACGGCGGCAGAACCAACCGCCCTCAAAAACTTGCCCACTGCGCGTTGCTGGTCTGGAGTAGTTATGGCCGCCACGGCCTCCTCAAATAATAATCCACTTGGATCAATCCAATTCACCGGATCCATTATCACGTACCCATACAAATTCGTATCCCCACCGGCAAACCCAATTGGATCCTTACTCAACCATCTCCCCGTCTGCGGATCATAAGTCCTAGCACCAAAGAGCACTAACCCCGTATCGCCATCATACAACCCACCAGCAAATCCAAATGGCGTATACCCAGCATTCGTATCCAAAATCACACGACCAAATTCATCATGCTGCATTTTTTGTAAGATAGTTCCATCCGACACTTTAACAATTACTCTAGGAGAACCAATCTGATCCGAGAATATTCTAAATTCATTCGTCCCATCGGTAAAGAAATCAGGAATATTCCCCTTAGTAGCGTACGTATATTTTCTTAAGGCGGTCCCACCACTATCCGATTCACCAACAAGTAATCCTTCCGGAGTCCAAGTATAGTGCCTTGTCACGGTACCATTAAATTTTCTGGCCATCCTTCTTCCAAAACCATCTAGGACGTAAGATACGACATCCGTATTTGGTAGAGTGACAGAAAGTAAATTTCCGAATGGATCATAGGCATAGGTTGTAACTTGTGAAGTAAGAGTATTTGTTTTAGTTAACATAAAGCCATTTGCATCGTACGTGTAATCAAATACTCCACTTGCGGTCATCTGATCTTTTACATCGTACGTTGCTGAAATACTTGATCCACCTACTAAGCTCGACGTTCGGTTATTATTTCCGTCGTAGGAATAGGTTGCTATCACTACTGTATTTTTCTTTACCTGGTCCAATCTTCCGCTGGATTCATAGCGGTACTCGAAAACATCTTGGGACAATCCTGCTAGCTTTTCAGTTTTTGTTAGCACTCGGCCTAAGGCATCTCGGGTTAGTGTGTAATTATATACTGCCGTTGTTGAATCACCTGATGCTACGTAGGTTAAACTTTCTCCGAAAGTGTTGTACGTATAGTAATCTTCCGTATCGCCATTCACCGCGCTTGATAATAATCCATTTGGTACGTCGTGGGTTAACGTTAAATTTCCTGCCGTTGCTAGTAGTCCGTCGTTGTCGTACGTGAATGCCGTTGAAAAAGTTCCTAAAACGTATTCGCCGTCGATTAAATTATCACTTCCGTACGATCGGTCAAAATAGGATGTCCAAATTATTCCATCTGTATTTGTATATCCGCTTACTTTGCCGCTGGAATAAGTTAGGGCTGTTGTTACCCCGGTTGACGACGCTATACCTGTGATCAACTCTGGATTTGTGGAATTATAACTGTACGTTAATGTTAATGTCGGAGTTAGAACATTGGGACTTGCTATACTTGTCATCAAACCGGTGACCGAGTTGTAGATCATCACCAGATCTTTACCGTTTGACTTCGTTACGCCGATTAATTGTTTATCATCATTATAACTATATGTCGTTTCCACCGCTGGGGTAAAACCCGTTGGTGCAGCGTAGGTACTTAGCAACTCATTTAAACCGTACGCCAAAATGTGGGCACTGCCCCCGCTTGGCGTTACACTCGTTAAATTTCCGTTTGAATCGTAAACGTAATTTAT